>CAIZWI010000312.1 GCA_903936645.1 uncultured Verrucomicrobia subdivision 3 bacterium | reverse complement strand
TTGCCCCGCTGGAATTAACAGCCGAGCAAAAACAGTTTCTGAGGCATACGGCCCGCCACACCTGGCACTATTTTGAGACCTTGGTGAACGCCCGGGAGAACTGGCTGCCCCCGGATAATTTTCAAGAAATACCCGAACCCCGCATCGCCACGCGCACCTCTCCGACCAATTTGGGCCTCGCCTTGCTGGCCAATCTGGGCGCCCGTGATTTGGGATATCTCACCACTGGCGGGGTGATTCGCCGCAGCCGGGAAACGCTAACCACCATGCAGCGGCTCGAACGTTATCGCGGGCACTTCTATAATTGGTATGAAACGCGCACCTTGCAGCCACTGCTGCCGTTGTATGTGTCCAGCGTGGATAGTGGCAATCTGGCCGGCCATTTGCTAACCCTCGGGGCCGGTTTGCGGGAAACGGCCGATGAACTCATTTTCACCCCCCAAGTCGTGGCGGGACTGCGGGATACGGTGCGCGTGCTGGAGAAATTAACCGGTCAAAATGATCACCTGGTGCGGTTGCATGCGGAACTGGCCGGGCAACCAACCGGCCTGCGGGCTGCGCAGGCCATTTTGAACCGGGTCGCCGTTGAGGCGGCGGAACTCGTGGTGAGGTTTGCCAGCCGGGATGCTGACCTGATCGATTGGAGCGCGACCTTCGAGCAACAATGCACCAATCAGCTGGCAGAATTGGTCTGGCTGGCCCCCTGGCTCACTTTGCCGCCTGCCCGCCCGGAGTGGCAGGCCGTGGGGAACCTCGCCGCCCAGCTGGCCACTCTGGACCAAATCCCCACGCTGCGGGCTGTGCCGCAATGGGAGTCATCCATGCGAGCCGCGATTCAAACAGCCCAGGCCGAACTTTCCGCAGCGCCCAGTCCCGTCCATGCGGCAGAGAAGCAATACCTGGCCGACCTCCAACGTTGTCTTCTGGAGTCCGGCAGCCATGCCCGCGAGCAATTGGCGGATTTGGAAAGTCTGGCCGGCGACTCCGAGGAGTTGGCCCGGATGGATTTCACCTTTCTGCTGGATCCATCCCGCAAGTTGTTTACAACGGGTTTCAATGTGCTGGAACGGCGCTGCGATTTAAGCTTTTACGATCTCCTCGCCTCAGAAGCCCGCCTGTGCAGTTACGTGGCCATCGCCCTGGGGCAGATTCCGCAGGACCACTGGTTTACACTTGGCCGCCTGCTAGTCGCCTCACATGGCGAGCCCATTCTCATTTCCTGGAGCGGTTCGATGTTTGAATACCTCATGCCCTTGCTGGTGATGCCTAACTACGAAAACACCCTGCTGGACCACACCTGCCGCACGGCCGTTCGCCAGCAGATCGCTTACGGAACATTTCGCGGGGTGCCCTGGGGCATCTCGGAATCCGGCTACAACCGGACGGATGGGCAGCTTAATTACCAGTACCGTGCCTTTGGGGTGCCCGGCCTGGGATTGAAACGCGGGCTCGGCGAGGATCTGGTGATCGCGCCTTACGCGACCGCCCTCGCCCTGATGGTGGCACCCCGGTCGGCCTGCGAGAACTTGCAGCGCCTGGCGGAAGAGGGCCGGGCGGGAACCCACGGTTTTTATGAGGCGGTGGATTACACCCCTTCCCATCTCCCGCCGGATGAAACGAGTGCCACCATCCGGTCCTACATGGCACATCACCAGGGCATGAGCTTGCTGGCAATGGTAAACGTGCTGCGTAATTATTCGATGCAACGGCGTTTTCTGGCGTGCCCGCTGCTCAAGGCAGCGGACTTGTTGTTGCAGGAGCGCGTGCCCCGGACGGCAGTGAGCGTGTTTGCCGCAGATTTAAAAATGGAGGAGGCGCGCAAGTTTGCGGGCAGCGGTGAGGCCGTGATGCGGGTATTTACAAATCCCACGCTGCCCGTCCCTGAGGTGCATTTGCTCTCCAACGGTCGTTATCACGTCGCCATCACCAGCGCGGGCAGCGGTTACAGCCGGCGGGGCGAACTGGCGGTCACCCGCTGGCGGGAGGATGCCACCTGTGACAACTGGGGCCTGTTTGTTTATCTGCGCGATATGACGACCGGGGAATTTTGGTCCACGGCGTATCAACCCACCGGCCGCAGCATGGATGGTTATGAAGCCATCTTCACCCAATCCCGGGCGGAGTTTCGGCATCATCACGCCGGCTTGGAAATCCACACCGAAATCAGCGTCTCCCCGGAGGACGATGTTGAGCTTCGGCGTCTCACCATCACCAACCGCTCCCATGTGGCGCGCACACTCGAAATCACCAGCTACGCGGAATTGGTGCTCGCGACCGCAGCCGCAGATGCCGCCCATCCCGCGTTCAGCAATCTGTTCGTGCAGACCGAATTTCTGCGGCCGGCCTCCGCCCTGCTGGGCACACGCCGCCCCGGCAGCCCGGAGGAAAAACCGCCCTGGTTGTTGCATCTCATGGTGGGCCAGGGAGGGCGGCAGGGGGAAATCTCCTGCGAAACCGACCGCGCCCGCTTTGTGGGCCGGGGCGGGAATCTGGCCAATCCAGCCGCCTTGCAGACCGACGAACCTTTGTCGAACACGGTGGGTTCCGTGCTGGACCCCATCATTGCCTTGCGTCGCACGATCTATTTGCCGCCGCATGAGCGGGCCACGATTGATTTGGTTCTGGGCGTGACGGAGAGCCGGGAAGGTGCGCTGGCACAGGTGGAAAAATACCAAAGCCCGCGGATGGCCGACCGCACCTTTGATTTGGCCTGGACGCACAGCCAGGTGGCCTTGCACCAGCTCAATGCCACCGAGGCGGAGGCCCAAATCTATGGCCGGCTGGCGGGCGCATTGATTTACGCCGATCCCGCCCGGCGCACCAGCCCCAGCGTACTCGCCAGCAACCGGCGCGGCCAAAGCGGTCTCTGGAGTCTGGGCATTTCCGGGGATGTGCCGATTGTACTGCTCCAAATCAGTGACCTGGCGAAGCTGGAAATTGCCCGGCAGATCATCCGGGCGCACGCCTACTGGCGGATGAAGGGACTGACGGTCGAACTGGTGATTTTGAATGAGGATGTTTCCGGCTACCGCCAGTCCCTGCATGACGCCATCACCGGTCTAATTACCTCCGGCATGGAAGGGCATTTACTGGACCAGCCGGGCGGGCTCTTCGTGCGGCGGCTTGAACAAATTCCAAACGAGGAGCGGGTGCTCTTGCAGGCGGTGGCGCGCATTGTGCTGGACGATGAAAAAGGCACGCTTGCCGAGCAATTGGAACAGCGCGGCGTGCTGGAACCCCAGGTTTCCCCCATGGTGCCCACCCGCTCGCCCACGGATGACCTGCCCGGTCCGCTGCCATCACGCGAGTTATTGTTTCCCAACGGCCTGGGCGGCTTCACCCGCGATGGCCGGGAGTATGTCATCACCTTGCTGTCGGGCCAGATGACCCCGGCCCCGTGGGTTAATGTGCTGGCCAATCCCTGGTTTGGCACCCTGGTTTCCGAAAGCGGAGGAGGTTATACCTGGCTCGAAAACTCCCATGAATTCCGCCTCACACCCTGGACCAACGATCCCGTGTCGGATACTCCCGGGGAGGCCCTGTATATACGCGACGAACAAACAGGCGAATACTGGTCGCCCACGCCCCTGCCAGCGCGCGGGGCAACGCCGTATGTCATCCGCCACGGCTTTGGCTATACCGTTTTTGAACACACAGAGCATGGCATCATCTGCGAATTATGGGTCTATGTGGCCATGGATGCCCCGGTGAAATTTACCGTGCTCCGTCTGCGCAATGTCTCCGGCCGGCCCCGTCGCTTGTCTGTCACTGGTTATTGGGAATGGGTGCTGGGCGACCTGCGGCCGAAAAATCTGCTGCATGTGCAAACCGAGGTGGATCTCAAAACCGGCGCGCTGCTGGCCCGTAACTATTACAACACCGACTTTCCGGAACGCACGGTATTTTTGGATGTGAATGAAGGCACCCGCACCTTGACCGGGGATCGCAAGGAATTCATCGGGCGCAACGGCAGCCTGGCCCGGCCGGCCGCCCTGGCCCGCACCCGGCTGTCCGGCCGGGTGGGCGCCGGGCTCGATCCCTGCGGAGCGGTGCAAGTCATTTTCAATCTGCCTGACGGACAGGAGCGGGAAACCACCTTCCGGCTCGGGGTGGGCCGCAACCCCGCGGATGTGCAGAATTTAATCCGCCGGTTTCGCCGGGGTGACGCTGCCCGGGTTGCGCTGGAAGGGGTGTGGGCTTATTGGAACCACACCCTGAGCGCGGTGAGTGTGGAAACGCCCGACCCGGCGGTTAACATGCTGGCCAACGGCTGGTTGCTTTACCAAACCTTGAGCTGCCGGCTGTGGGGGCGCACGGGCTTTTATCAATCGGGCGGGGCCTATGGCTTTCGCGATCAGCTGCAGGATGTCATGGCGCTGGTGCATGCCGAGCCCGGCCTCACCCGGGAACATCTGCTGCGTGCCGCTGCCCGCCAATTCCGTGAAGGCGATGTGCAGCATTGGTGGCACCCGCCCTCTGGCCGTGGCGTGCGCACGCATTGTTCGGACGATTACCTCTGGCTGCCATACGTGACGTGTCGTTATGTCGCTTGTGTGGCGGATACGGGCGTGCTGGATGAAAAAATCACCTTCCTGGAAGCGCGGCCACTGAAGCTGGAGGAGGAGTCGTGCTACGATTTACCAATTCGTTCCCCGGACTCCGCCACACTGTATGAGCATTGTGTGCGCGCCATCGAAAATGGGCTGAAATTTGGCGCACATGGACTGCCACTGATGGGGACGTGTGATTGGAATGACGGCATGAACCGGGTGGGCAGCCAAGGTCGGGGGGAAAGTGTCTGGCTGGCATTCTTTCTATACGACGTGCTCACCCAGTTTGCCGCACTGGCGCTCCGCCGGAACGATGCCGGCTTTGCCGAACGTTGCTCGACCCAGGCCCGCCTGCTACAACAAAATATTGAGTTGCACGCCTGGGATGGCCAATGGTACCGGCGCGCTTACTTCGACAGTGGGGAGCCGCTCGGGTCCGCCACCAACCTGGAATGCCAGATTGATTCATTACCGCAAAGCTGGTCGGTGATCAGCGGGGCGGCCGATCCATCGCGTTCGCGCCAGGCGATGGCCCAAGTGGACCAGCGCCTCGTTCGCCGGGCGGAGGGCTTGATCCAACTATTCGATCCACCCTTCGATCATTCGACCCTGAACCCCGGTTATCTCAAGGGCTACATCCCCGGAGTGCGTGAGAACGGTGGCCAGTACACGCACGGAGCCATCTGGACAGCCATGGCCAGTGCCCTCATGGGGGAGACCGAACGAGCTTGGGAGTACTTTGACCTCTTGAATCCGATCCATCACGGCGGCACGGCCCGGGACATCGCTATTTACAAAGTGGAGCCCTACGTCGTGGCGGCCGATGTCTATGCCCTGGCCCCGCATATCGGCCGGGGTGGCTGGACATGGTACACGGGGTCGGCTGGCTGGATGTACCGGCTGTTGACCGAAACCCTCCTGGGTGTGAACCTGGTCGGGGACCAACTCCAACTGACGCCCCGCCTGCCGCAAAGCTGGACCACCTATAAGATCCATTATCGCTACCGCCAGACTATGTATCATATTACGATTACCCGTACTCCCCCCGGGATGTATGGCCCGCCCAAGCTCCGGGTGGACGGATGCGAATGCCCTGGCTCGAACATTCATTTGGTGGATGACCATAAGGAGCATTTGGTGTCCTTTGAATTGGGGACAGTGGAATACTTTGAAAAAACACCCGGCCTGGTTTAATTTCCCTGGTTCATTTGCATCAAACCATGAACTTTCGCCATGTTGCGGCCGGGCTGGCCTTCCTGCTCGCTAGCTGGACCTTCACAGCCCCGGCCCAGACCATCGTTAACCAAAACTTCGATGGTGGCTATACCGGCACCTTTGGTACTTCCAGTTATGCCGGCGGGAGTCCGGCCGGGGGGACCAACTACGTAATTTCCACTGGCGGGAATCCCAACGGGAACTGGCAGGAGAGCATGGCGCCCACCACGGCGAATGATTATTACACTGGCCAGGTGCAGTTGATGACAGTCACGGGCAACACCGACACCAACCCGGCCGATTATCTGCTTTCCTTCGATGCCAAAGGCAGCCAGGCCGCCAATCTCCAGTTTATCATTCAAACCTGGTCCGGCCTTAATTACGGGGGCAGTGCAGCCATTAACGCCACGGTCAACGATCCCTTAACCGCCGCCAATACCTGGCAGCCGTTCGTGGTCAATCTCGGCAGTATCACCTCGGCAAATGCCAATGGCGGTACGTGGCAGCTTAACTTCCAAATCAATGCGTCCCAATGGGGCGGTCCCGGCCAGACCGACACGGTGGCCATTGACAATATCGTGCTCCAGCACCAGACCAATCCCATCCAGCTCACCGCATCGCCCAATCCCTCGACCTTTGGCAGCGGGGTGAACTTCACGGCCACGGTCCGCACAAATGGCGTGAAGGCGGGCAATGCCACGGGCACGGTGGTCTACGCCTTTGCGGGCCGCGCCTTCAGCACCAATGCGGTAATTGGCGGCAGCGCCACCAGCGCCAGCATCACCAACCTGCCCGTGGGCACGGATCTGGTGATGGCCAGTTATTTCGGTGGCAATTATTCCGGGAGCACAAATACCCTAAACCAAGTGGTGAATATCGCCGCCGGCGTGGCCCAGGCCAATTTGCCGATATACACCGACAATCTGGTCAATGGTTTCCAAAACTGGAGCTGGGCGGCGGTCAACGCGGCCAGTGCGGCACCTTCGCCGGTGCATTCGGGCACGTATGCCCTCAGTGTCACCGACCGGGGCAATTACCAGGCGCTGGTGCTGGCCCGTTCGGAATTCAATACCACCCCTTATTCGAGCCTGTCTTTTTGGATTCATGGCGGCACTGCGGGCGGCCAGCAATTGCAAGTCTGGGGTTTGCTGAACGGCACCAATCAAGTGGCCTATCCGCTGGCCCCGCTGGCCGCCAACACCTGGCGGCAAATGATCATCCCGCTCGCCTCCCTGGGCGTTTCCAACCGGCCCAATGCCACGGGTTTTTGGCTGCAAGGCAGCGCGGGGGGGGCCGCCCAGCCCACCTTTTACGTGGACGATGTGCAACTTGTGGCCGCGCCCACGCCGGCGGTGGTTCACTTGGGCATTGATGCCGGCCCCGGGCTGCGCACGGTCGATGCCCGGCAATTCGGGCTGAATACCGCCACTTGGGACGCCAGCCTCGGTAATCCTGCCACCCTGGCCCGGCTCCAGGAAATGGGGTGTCAGGCCCTGCGCTGGCCCGGCGGCTCCACTTCGGACGAATATCACTGGGCCGCCGATCCCGCCGGGAACGCCATTTTTACCCACATCGCCACCAATTTAAGCGCCCAGGTTTTCACCACTGTCAACTATGGCACCGGAACGCCTGCCGAGGCGGCCGCCTGGGTGCTGGCCGCGAATAAAACCAACGGGTGCGGTTGCAAGTATTGGGAAATTGGGAATGAATGTTACGGGACTTGGGAAACGGATTCCAATGCCGTGCCTCATGATCCCTACACCTACGCCACGCGGGCCGCGGCTTATCTGCAACAAATGAAGGCCGCCTACCCCAATGTGCCCATCAAGGTGGGGGTGGTGGTGGTTCCGGGCGAGGGAACTTATATCAATAATTCGAACCATTTCGCCTATAATGCGCGAACCCACACGACCAACTATGGCTGGACGCCGATTGTCCTGTCGCAATTGAAAAACCTGGGCGTTGTCCCCGATTTCCTAATTCACCATTTTTACTGGCAATACACCACCTCCGGGTGGATTCCTGGCGCGGCCTCTTCGGACAGTGACGCCTTGCTGTTGCAGGTGGCGGAAAATCCGTCGCCACTCAACTGGAGCGACTGGGCGAGCGCCGCCACCAACTTGCGGCAGCAAATTACCGATTATTTGGGACCCACCGCCACTAATGTCGAACTCTGCGTCACCGAAAACAATTGCGATGCCGGTGCCATGGGACGGCAATCCACCAGCCTGGTCAATGCCCTGTATCTCGCCGACAGCACCAGTCAGTTGATGAAAACCGAATTTAAGTCCTATTTATGGTGGGATTTACAGAATGGGGCGGACACCAGCGGTGATTTTGATCCCACCCTGTATGGCTGGCGCTTGAATGGGGATTATGGCGTGCTGGATGCCTCGGCCAATCCGTATCCCACCTTTTACGCGGAAAAATTGCTGCAATATTTTGCCCGGCCGGCGGATGCCGTGCTCAATGCCACCAGTGATTCGCTGCTGCTCTCCGCCTATGCCGTGCACCGTACCAATGGCGCGCTCTCCCTGCTCGTCATCAACAAGGCGATGACCACCAACCTCCTGGCGCAAATCGCACTGACCAATTTTATGCCGGCGGCAGCCGCAACCATTCGCGCGTACGGTCTCCCGCAAGATCAAGCGGCGCAAACCAACGCGGTGGCCGGGTGGCAGGATGTGGCCACCACGAATTTTCCCGCCGCCAGCACCAATTTTAGCTATGCCTTCCCGCCCTTGTCCCTGACCCTCTTTACCCTGGCCCCCGCGCCAGCCACGCTTTCCGTTGCCGCCGTCAAATCCGGCCAGGTGCAACTGCTCCTGCGTGGACAGCCCGGCACCCCGTACCTGCTGCAAAGTTCGGCCGATTTGCGCAGTTGGACTGCGGTGGCCACCAACTCCCTGGTGACGAATTCCCTGACGATTACCATCTCCGTTGCCGCGGGGGCAACGCATCAATTTTACCGCTCGCTCTGGCAACCCTAGCCGGTTCACCGGGCGGGCGGGAGTTTACCCTGTCGCGCTGGTGCTG
>CAIZWI010000311.1 GCA_903936645.1 uncultured Verrucomicrobia subdivision 3 bacterium | reverse complement strand
CCGTTGCCGGCAACAGTGGTGATAAATCCAGCCGGGTCCACCCGGCGGATACGATCATTATAGGTGTCAGCCAGGTAAAGATTCCCCAAAACGTCCGCCACGACTTGATTGGGGTGATTCAAACGGGCGCTCATCGCACTACCGCCATCCCCCGCATAGCCAGCGGTCCCATTACCGGCCAGGGTGGAAACCATCCCGTTGGTGTCAATTTTACGGAGGACATGGGTTGTGCTCTCGGCGACCAAGAGATTGCCGGCCGCGTCAAAACTAAGTTGGGCCGGGCTGGGCAATCCCCCGCTGGTCGCCGGGATGCCATCCACGGAATTGGTGGCCGCCCCATTGCCCGCAACGGTGCTGATCAGGCCATTGGTGCCCACCCGGCGAATGCGGTTATTACCGCTGTCACCAATATAAAGGTTTCCCGCGCCATCCAGGCAGACCCCATAGGGCTGACGCAATGCGGCGGCGGTGGCAGCGAGGCCATCTCCGCTATATCCTGACGTATTGGTACCCGCCACCGTCGTGATGATCCCATTGGTGGCTACTTTGCGAATCCGGTTATTGCCCATGTCTGCGATAAAAACCGTCCCCACCGCATCCACCGTCACGGCCTGCGGTGCGGATAGGTAAGCATTGGTCGCCAGGCCGCCGTCACCGCCAAAAGCCGGTCCGCCCTTGCCCGCTAGCGTGGTGATGATGCCCTGGGGGTTTATTTTGCGCACCCGGTTGTTACCGGCATCCGCAATATAAACATTCCCCAGCGCATCTACCGCCACCCCGGCGGGGTTGTACAGCGTCGCATTGGTGGCCGGCCCCCCATCGCCGGAGAATCCATTCGCGCGCCCGACCCCGGCCACCGTGGTGATAAGGTTGGAAATGATATTCACATTCGTCCCGTTACACTGCCATTGAAAAGTAAATGGCCCCACGCCGGAAACGGCCGTCGCAAGCGTGGCATTGGCCCCGGCCAACACTGCCAGGCTGGCCGGTTGCTGCGTTATGACCGGCACGGATCCCACCCACAAAACGGCGGCCGCACTGTTGGTGGCACCATATGGACTGGCAATCAACACACTGTAAGGCCCGGCTTGATTGGTCGCCACATTGGCCAGGGCCAGGGTGGCGTTGGTTTGTCCGGCCAGCGGACTCCCCATGAACCACCATTGGTAGTTAAACGGCGGTGACCCCGCGGCCACCACGTTGAACGTCGCACTGCCGCCGGCGGCCACCACCTGGCTGGCCGGCGGCTGCACTATCCCGGGCGGCAGAACCACCACGCTCAAATTAGCCACGCTGCTGGTCACGCTCCCGTAGCTGTTGCTCACCAGCACGGAAAATGCCTGTGGCTGGCTGGAGTTGGACACCGTAAATGAATAATTAGAGGCATTGGCCCCAGCCACCGGTATGCTGTTGGACAGCCATTGATAACCCAAGGGCGCGTTTCCGCCGGCAGAAACGGTGAAATTCACATTGCTGCCCAGTGCCACCACCTGATTTATCGGAGGAAGACTGATAAAGGCCGGCACATTGACGGTCAAAGCCACCACGCTGCTGGTGATGCTGCCACTGGCATCGGTGATTACCACATCATAATTGCCAGCATTGGCCGGGGTGGCCGGGCTGACATTCCAAACCGGGGCGCCGAGCAAGGCGGTTTTGAGGATACGGTTATTTTGTGCGTCGGAAAGATAGAGGCAATCCCGAGCATCCACCGCAATCCCGGCCGGCGAACTAAAACCCGGAAACAGAGTCGTAATGGTGCCGTTTGTATCCACCTGGCGGAGCGCTTGCACATCGCTGATTAACAGCTTGCCGAATAAGTTCAGGGCCAGGTTGGCACAGTTTTGGATAGGCGCATTGGTGGCCAATCCCGGGTCACCCCCGAGATAAGACGGGCCGGTCCCGGCAAACGTGCTTATGATTCCATTGGTATTTACCAAGCGAACCCGGTTGTTGCCGTAATCCCCGATGTACAAGTTGCCATCGGGGTCGAACACCAGCCCGCAGGGCAAAGAGAGACTGGTGTTGGTGGCCAGGACACCATCACCGGTGTAGCCGCTGGAGGCGTTACCGGCAAAGGTGGTGATAATGCCATTGGTGCCCACCCGCCGCACGCGGTTGTTGAGATAATCGCCGAAATAAAAATTCCCCGCGCCATCCACTGCCACCCCGAACGGCAGGGAGAGACTGGCGTTTGTGGCGGGTCCGCCATCGCCGCCATACCCCGTGATGGCACTCCCGGCAACCGTGGTAATGATCCCGTTGGTGTCCACTTTGCGAATCCGGTTGTTGCCGGAGTCCACGATGTAGAGGTTGCCTGCGGCATCGGCAGCCAAACCCAACGGATTGTTCAGACTGGCACTGGTGGCCGCCCCGCCGTCGCCGCCAAAGCTCGCGCTGCCATTCCCGGCCAGGGTGGTGATGATCCCGTTTGCGTCCACTTTGCGGATCAGGTTGTCGCTGGAATCCGCGATCAATAAATCCCCGGCCGCGTCCGTTGCGACGCCAAAAGGGTAATTCAAACTGGCACTGGCCGCCGGGCCGCCATCCCCGCCATCCCCGCCGCCAGCGACGACCGTCATGGCGTAACCCGGCAGATTGGTACCGTTAAACTGCCATTGGTACGTAAGCAAACCACTACCCGCAGCCCTGACGGCAAACCAGGCATTACTGCCATTTAACACCACTTGGTTGGTGGGCTGGCTGACGATGACGGGTTGCGCGCCCAGGGTCAGGGTAATGAACATCAGCGCCAGCCCCGCGGTTCGGATAAATCCGTGTTTCATAAAATTTGAAATATGCCGGCCCAGCGCTCCCTGCAAAGCCAGGGTCGTGATTGTAAGCGTGAGGATTGTTGAACTCGTTTATGACACCACAAGCCCGGAGAATCAATGGCAAAAATAACAATTAGCGCTGCCATTTCAAACCTGCGTGTTGATTGGCCACCCAACCTTGGCGTACCATGGCACTGTGCCGATTGGCTGCTACCACCCCCCGGCGGCGCCGTTTTCACCCACCCCCTCCCTCGCAGGTTTGACTTGCGCCGGATTTTTGCGCCCCGCAGAATCTGTTTATGCACTCTTCCGCGCTGGTCCGCCGCCTGGCAGCGACTGGCCTTGTCGCCCGCCGTCATGGGCACCTGCTTTGGCTGGTGCTGGGATGGTGGCTGGCGATGGCGGTCGAGGGGTCCCCGCCCGCTCTGCCCGCATATTTCGCTCGTTCTTGGAAGACCGAAAACGGCTTGCCGGACAACCAGGTTTCCGCCGTGCACCAAACCCGCGACGGTTATATCTGGCTCAGCACCTACGGAGGGCTGGTCCGGTTTGATGGGACACAGTTCACCGTCTTCAACAGTGCCAACACCTCGCAATTGCAAAGCGACCGCATTACCAGCCTGTTTGAAGATGCCCGGGGCACCCTGTGGATCGGGCATGAGCGCGGCAACCTGACTTCCTGCCGGGACATGCACTTCACCGCCCAGGAAGTCCACGCCACCGGGGTGAGGCGCAAAATCAACGCCATCGGTGCCGACGCCGATGGCGACATCTGGATGCTCAATGAGGAGGGCACCCTGGTGCGCGCGCGCGATGGCACGAGCTGTGCCATGCCGAACACCGATGGCGTGGCCCTCATGGCGCAAAATGCCGCGGGCCACCTGTGGGTGGCCAGCGGGGGCAACCTGGCGGTCTTGGAACATGGCCGGCTGATATCCCTAATGACCACCAATTCTGACAATACCAATGCCATCTTTGGTTATGTTCAGGGCATTGCTGCCAGCCAGGACGGCGGGGTGTGGGTGGTGACGGGCAGCAGTGTGAAAAAGTGGAATGGCACCACTTGTACGGAAGATCGCTGTCCCAACCCGTGTTCCTCCTCCATTTCCTCGATGATGGAAACCGCGTCCGGCGGCCTGGCCTTGGGCACTCTCAGCAGCGGTCTTTACCTGGTATTTTCCAACCGTGAGGTAATGCATTTCGACCAGACCACGGCGTTTCCGCATGATTGGATTCGCTGCCTTGCGGAGGATCAGGAAGGTACCCTGTGGGTCGGGGCGGGGAGCGCCGGCTTGGTGGCCCTGCGCCCGGGCAAGGTTTCCACGCTGGAACCGCCGGACCATTGGCAGGGCCGGGTGCCCCTCTCCACCGCTGCGGCACGCGATGGGGCCATCTGGACCGGCACCGAAGGGGCGGGGCTGTATCGTTTCCGGAACGGTGACTGGCAACATTATGACACCAGCAAAGGCCTTTCCAACCTGTTTGTCTGGTGCGTCTCCGAGGACACCCGTGGACGCATGTGGGCCGGCACTTGGGGGGGCGGTATGTTTGTGCAAACCGCTGATCATTTTGAGGTGCCTCCGGGCTTGGCAGACGTGAAGGTGCCCATGCCGGCCATCTTGCAGGCACCGGATGGGGTAACTTGGATCGGCACCGCCAGCGGCCTGATCCGTTATGCGGATGGCATGGTAAAATGGTATGGGGAAAAAGATGGTCTGCAGGTGCCGGATGTGCGTGCCATCGTCCAACAGCGCGATGGCACCGTGTGGTTTGGCATGCAAGGGGGCGGGCTGGGCCGGTTGCGCAGCGGCACCATAAAACAATTCCTCAAGGCCGACGGCCTGCCGCGGGATGATGTCCAATGCCTCCATTTTGACCAGGACGACTGCCTTTGGATCGGCACTTATGGCGGTGGTTTGAGTCGCTTTAAGGACGGCCATTTTACCAGCATCACCACCGCGGCCGGCCTGCCCAACAATTTTATCTGCTCGATCGAGGAAGACACCCACGCTAATTTTTGGATTAGTTCGCACGACGGCATTTTCCGGGTGGCCCGGCAAGCGTTGATGGATTGCGCCGACGGCCGGCTGGCCCGATTGAATGGCCTCGTCTGCGGCCTAGGGGATGGCATGCTCTCAACGGTCTGCTCCGGCGGATTGCAACCGGCTTCCTGCCAGACGGCAGATGGCCGGCTCTGGTTTTCCACCGGCCGCGGCCTGGCGGTGGTCAACCCCGGCCATGCGCGGATCAATCTCCGGCCTCCCCCCATCGTGATTCAGGAGATTTTGGCCAGTGGCCAAACCCTGGCCCAATCTCCCTTTGGCCCAACCCCCTTGTGCATTGCGCCGGGGCAGCAACGCTTTGAATTTCATTATGCCGCCCTGAGTTTTATTTCGCCGGAAAAAATGCAATTTGAATACCGGTTGGAAGGCTGGGAGAAAGACTGGGTGCCCGCCGGCAACCGGCGCGTGCTGGAATACAGCTACCTGCCACCGGGCCATTACGTATTCCACGTGCGTGCCTGCAATAGTGACGGGATTTGGAATGAGGACGGCGCCTGCGTGGCTTTGGAGATCCTGCCACATTTTTGGCAGGCCTGGTGGTTTCACACCCTGGCCGCCCTGGCCGGCGTGGGCATCGTCGCGGGCACGGTTTTGCTCATCACCCGGCGGCGCATGCGGCGTAAATTGGAACGCATTGAACGCCAGCAAACCCTGGAACGCGAACGCACCCGCATTGCCAAGGATATTCATGATCATCTCGGAGCCAACCTCACCCGCATTTCCCTCCTGAGCCAGGCGGCCCAGGGGGAATTAGAAAACCCGGCCCAGGCGGCGGACCAGCTCAATCGGATTTATGACACCTCGCGCGAGTTGACGAGGGCCATGGATGAAATCGTCTGGGCGGTCAACCCGCACCATGACACGCTGGACAGCCTGGCCAGTTATCTGGGCAATTTTGCCCAAGAATATTTGGTGCCCATCCACATTCGCTGCCGGCTGGACGTACCCCTGCACCTGCCCCACTGGCCAATCAACGCCGAGGTGCGCCATAATATCTTTCTCGCGTTCAAGGAAGCCCTCCATAATGTAGTGAAACATACCCAAGCCACCGAGGTGGCCATCCGGCTGACCACGACCGCGGCCGGATTTTCCCTGCACGTATGTGATAATGGAAGCGGTTTTGACCCCGACCAGGTGCCGTCGCGCCCCGGGCGGGGCAATGGTTTAAAAAACATGCGCCAGCGAATGGAGCAGAGCGGTGGCTTTTGCCGAATTTACAGCCGACCGGTGGGCACGGATGTGGAGTTCTTTGCCCCCCTGCCACGGCAATTGCCCAGCGCGACCCATTGAGTAATGCCCTTGTAATGAAATCAGGGGACACGACATTTCCGCCAGACCGCCTACTATATGACCAAGATCAAAACCTGCGAAAATATTGCCGTCGCCATCGTGGAAGACGATGTACCAGCCCGGGAAATCCTGGCCGGCTGGATTCGTGGCGCGACTGGGTTTGAGCTCGCGGGCGAGTTTGATGACGCGGAAAGTGCCATTGCGCGGCTGCCGCTAAAAAAACCATCCGTTGTGCTGTTTGACATCAATCTGCCCGGCATGAACGGCATCGAATGCGTGCGCAAATTGAAACCGCGCCTGCCGGACACCCAATTCCTGATGGTCACGGTTTACGAAGATGCCAACCACATTTTCAATGCCCTGTCCGCCGGGGCCTCCGGGTATTTACTCAAGCAAATGCGCCGCCAGGAGCTGCTGGACGCCATGAAAGATGTCCATGCCGGCGGCTCGCCCATGAGCAGCCAGATTGCCCGCAAGGTCGTGCAGTCGTTTCGCCGCATGGAAAACCAGGGCGATGGCGAAATGCTGGAGCTCTCCCCCCGGGAACGCGAAGTCCTCGAACTCCTGGCCCGCGGCTATCTCTACAAGGAAATCGCGGAGATGCTCAAAATCAGCGTGCAGACCGTGAACACTTACATCCGCCGGATTTACGAAAAACTCCATGTCCGCTCGCGGGCTCAGGCTGTGGCCAAATATACGCATTTGCCCATGGGCTCGACGCAATAGCGAGCCAGGCTCCCCCGCCCCCCGGTCAGGCGGGTGGGGGCGTGGAAAAACTCTTGCCGAGCCCTTCCTTTTGCTTAATGCTATGCCGGAGAAACTCACAACTATATTACTCATCCATCCATGAATTTCCGGCGCATCCTCAAAAGTCTGACCTTGGTTTTTGCCGTCAGTTTGACCACCGGAGGGGTTTTGGCCAGCACCGGAATGGAGACCCAGATCCAAATGCTCTCGGGGACCGGTAAAGACAATACGGTACCGTGGAACTTCTTCTGCACCGCTGGCATGCACAGCGGGGTGTGGACCAACATTCCCGTGCCTTCCTGCTGGGAACCACAAGGCTTTGGAGTTTATAATTATGGCACTCGCTTTCGCGCCCGAAATGGCGAGGATGTTTCCCTGCGTCCAGGTTTCGCCTCCGAACAAGGTAACTACAAAAGAACTTTTACCGTGCCATCCTGCTGGCAAGGCAAAGTGGTGCGTGTCGTCTTTGAGGGGGTCATGGTCCGCACGGAGGTAACCGTCAACGGCCAGTCGGTCGGTCCGGCGCATGAAGGTTCATTTTATGAATTCAAATATGACATCACGCCCTATGTGAAATTTGACACCACGAACCTGCTAGAAGTAACGGTTAGCAAGGTCGCGCATGATCCAAGTGTCATGCATGCGGAACGCCAGGGGGATTACTGGAATTTTGGCGGCATTTACCGGCCGGTGTTTTTGGAGGCCCTTCCGGCCAGCCATATCGATTGGACTGGCATCGACGCAAAGGCTGATGGGGAATTTCTGGCCGATGTGCATTTTGGGTCCGGATTGGCGACCGCCGCACGAGTGCAGGGACAATTACTGGACACGGCGAATCAAACCGTGGGCGCTCCGTTCGCCACTGATGTGGCCCCCGGCCAGGAAACGGTCCAACTGAAATCGCATTTTGATGGCATGAGGTTGTGGACTGCGGAAACGCCCAATTTGTACCACGCCCAGTTTACCCTGTTGCAAAATGGCATTCCCCAGCATGTGATCACCAATCGGTTTGGTTTTCGTACCATTGAATTGCGCACCAATGACGGGTTTTATCTGAATGGCAAAAAAATTATCATGAAAGGGGTTAACCGGCACAGTTTGTGGGCGGATTCTGGGCGCACCCTGAGCCGGGAATTGTGCTATGCTGACGCCAGGCTGATCAAGGACATGAACATGAACGCCGTGCGGATGTCCCATTATCCACCGGACCGGGATTTTCTCGAAGCGTGCGATGAGTTGGGCTTGTATGTGTTGGATGAATTGACCGGCTGGCAAAGTCATTACGATACGCCCGTCGGCCAGGTGCTGGTGGGGGAAATGGTCCGGCGAGATGTGAATCACCCCTCCATTCTAGTGTGGGATAATGGCAACGAGGGCGGCTGGAATAATGCGTTGAACGGGGAGTTTGCCAAATGGGACATTCAGCAACGGAATGTGATGCATCCCCAATCCAAAGACCGCGGTGTCAATGACCCACACTATCCGGATTACCCTGCCATCCTCAAACAAAGCGGCGGACCGGCGGTTTATTTTCCTACGGAATATTTGCACGGCCTCTATGATGGCGGCCTAGGCAGCGGTTTCCATGATTATTGGGAGGTCTTGAAGCGCAGCCCGGTATTGGGCGGCGCGTTTTTCTGGGTAATGTGTGACGACGGGGTGGTCCGCTCGGACAAGGGCGGCATCGTGGACAATGAAGGTAATCAGGGACCGGATGGCATCATGGGACCCCGCCGCGAAAAGGAAGGCAGCTATTATACCATCAAGGAAATTTGGTCACCGGTGGAGATTGAACCGCCGTTATCTGGGCTGTTGCCCGGGTTTGATGGCACCATCAAAGTGCGCAATAGCTACGACTTTACCGATTTGAGCACCTGCAGTTTTTCTTGGGAATATGTCAGCTTCCCCGGTCCCAACGCCGGCCAGTCCGGCCATACCGTCCTGGCCCATGGCGATCTGCCTGCCCCAGCAGCGCCACCTCATACGAGCGCTGATTTACCAATCAAGCTGCCCGCCTTGTCCGGCGTCGCGGCGGTGTACCTCACGGCGAAAAATGCGGCCGGCTTGAATTTATGGACCTGGTCCTGGCCGGTCCCCGCCAGTGAACCGGCCTCCAACCCATTGGGGCTGGATAAAATCACCACCCAGGCAGCCGATAGGCAGCTCAAGGTCCAAGTGGGAAAGCTGGAATTGGAGTTTGAAGAAACCTCTGGCTTTTTGAAGCGGGTCAGTAAGCGTGGCCAAACCATACCGCTCGCCAATGGCCCGCGTTTCATCGCTTACTCCCATATTCCCAAGGGCAAAGGCACGATCACCTATCAGGATGTGTCCGGAACCAACACTTTGATCGGCCAGTTGGTGACGCGCATGGAGGGAAATGATTTGGTGGTGGAAGCAAATTATTCCGGTGCGTTAAAACAGGCGGCTTGGCACATTTTACCGAACGGCTGGGTGAAACTCAATTACAGGTATAGCTACGATGGCCTGGTGGATATGCTGGGGGTCAATTTTGACTTTCCCGAGACAGATATGAAGGGCGTTACCTGGCTTGGTTATGGACCTTATCACGTCTGGCAAAATCGTTTGCAAGGCACCCGGCTGGATGTCTGGCACAATAACTACAATAATACCGTGCCCAGTGTGGTTTATTCGTTTGATCCGGAATTCAAAGGGTATTTTCGCGATTGGCGGTGGGCCACTTTTGATACGACGGATGGCCAGTTTTCCGTCCGCACCACCGCCAAGGAATCGTATCTCGGCATCTACCATCCAAACGATGGTCCGGAAGGTCCGTTGCTAGCCCTGCCCCCGACCGGCCTGACTTTCTTGGAAGTTATTCCGGCCATGCGCGACAAGTTTCTGACCCAGGAGCGAATGGGGCCACAATCTGCCGAAAAGCATGTTTCAGGAGAGCATCAGGGCGAAGTGACCTTTGACTTTGGGGGAAAGTAAACTAATGTTTCGACACCTTTAAATATCAAAATGAAACGCAATTGGCGGACTCTTTGGGCATTGGCTTTAATGTCTGCGGGTTTGGTGGCAGCACGAGCTGCTGACCCCAGTTATTGGGCCTGGACCCCTACCCCGCCAATGGGCTGGAATAGCTGGGATGGTTTCGCCACCACTGTGACCGAGGCCCAAACCCGCGCCCAGGCAGAAGTGATGAATACCAAACTGGCCGCGCATGGCTGGCACCTGATCACCGTGGACATCCAATGGTACGAGCCCAAGGCCACCGGTTTTGATTATCGCCCGGGAGCCCAACTCGAAATGGATACATTCGGCCGACTCGTTCCCGCCACCAATAAATTTCCCTCCGCCGTGGCCGGTGCCGGCTTTAAGCCGCTGGCGGACTATGTTCACAGCCTCGGCTTGCAATTCGGGCTGCACCTCATGCGCGGCATTCCCCGCCAGGCCGTCGCGGCCCAGACCCCCATCTTGGGCACCAGCTATACCGCCGCCGACATCGCCGACACCAACAGCCTCTGCCCGTGGAATAGTGACATGTACGGCGTGGACATGACCAAGCCTGGCGCGCAGGAATATTATAATTCCGTGTTTGAATTAATGGCCTCCTGGGGGCTGGATTTTATCAAGGTGGACGACTTGTCCCGCCCCTATCATGCGGCGGAAATCGCCGCCATTCGTACCGCGATTGACCGCACCGGCCGCGCCATCGTATTCAGCACCTCCCCCGGTGCCACCCCGGTCAGCGCCGGCGAACATGTGAGCACCCATGCGAACATGTGGCGTATCAGTGATGATTTCTGGGATAAATGGTCCCTGCTCCGCGAGCAATTCGACCGTTTGCGCAACTGGACCCCCTATCGTGGTCCCGGCCATTTTCCCGATGCCGACATGCTCCCCGTGGGCGTTTTGCAAATGGGCCGGTCCAAAACCAAATTCACTGCCGACGAACAATACACGCTCCTCACTTTGTGGAGCATTGCCCGCTCCCCCTTGATCTTGGGTGCCGACTTGACCCGGCTGGATGATTTCACCCTGGCCCTCATTACCAACGACGAAGTGCTCGCCGTGGACCAGGCCAGCACCGCCAATCATGAACTCTTTCACCGCGACGGCATTTACGCCTGGTTGGCCGATGTACCCGGCTCCCCGGACAAGTATCTGGCGCTGTTCAACACTAAAAACCGGCCGGCCGACCGTCAGGAGCCTGCCCTGAACATCCCCGTGCACCTATCGGAGCTGGGCTTTCCCAATGGTTGCCACATCAAAGACTTGTGGACACACACCAGCCTGGGTTCCTTCACGAACGAATTTTCCCCCGCCATCCATTTCCATGGCGCCGGACTTTATCGTATAACCCCTGGCCAGTAGGCTGGCTGCCCCGACTAGCCGGATTTATTTACGCCCGTCCAATGCCGGCGAATTGCGCACCACCAGGCTCCGGACATCCGCGCCCATCACGGCAGCGGCAACTCCCGCCGCCACTTGCGGCTTGAAGTTGTCAATCTCCAACCCATTGATGTCGCTGAAATAGGCCGCCGGTCGGAGCTCACTGGTTTGGAAATTAACGGTGATATTAGCCAGTTCAAGATCCTTCACATGCCGGGCAAACACTCCGTAAGCCGGCAGCTTGCCCATCTTTCCGGGCTCAGGATACCCCGTGCCCAGTTCCTTGGGCACAATCGCCGCATCCGCCGCCGTGCCCCCGCCATTGCTGGTAAGGCGAATGCTCTCCAGGCGAATGCCTTCCAGGGGCTGTTCGGGTAGCCCCATGATCTGGATGCCGCTCATTTTGCTTACTCCATCGGCAATCACATGGGAGATCATGATATTCCGCCCCCGGCTGTTGGTCGTCAGCCCCGGGGTCCGATTTCGCTTCCCAGTGGTGACGTAAATGGCGTAGTCGCGCAGATCAATCATCGTCAGATTGTTCACCGCGATATCCTCCATGATCCCGCCATCCACTTCTTCAATCGCCAGGCCATGGCAACTGCGGAACGTGCAATTAGCCACCGTGCAGTTGCGAAACCCACCGCTGGATTCCGTGCCAAACTTGATCCGCCCCGTGCCTCCGTGCCAGGGTTTCATCGTCCCATCCAGCAGTGTGCCTTCCACAAAACCCGAAACCTGGCAGTTGACGATCGTAAGGTTTTCCGTCACCCGGGTCTCCCCCAGGGCATAAGTGCTCTTGGGGCAAATGCCGTCGTCATTCGGCGAGTTGACCCGGCAGTTGGCAACCACCGTGTTCCGGCAGCAATCCAGGTCCATCCCGTCCCGGTCTGTATCGATCGTCACATTATCAATCGTCAGGTTGTCGCACCCCGTCACCAGGATGGCAAACCAGCCACCGTGCGCAATCGTCACATCACGAATGAGCAGGTTGCGGCAGAGCTTCCTGCAAATGGCTTTGTTGCCAATGCGTAAATCATCCGTGGTCACCCCCATGCTGGCCGCCTGCGGATTGTTATCCCACCGGTCCAGCAAATCGGCCTTGCGCACCAAGCCGCCGCCGTTGATGGTGCCTCGGCCGCAAATGGTCACATTGGTGACGTTTTCGCCCCAGATCAGGCTGTTGTGGAAATGGCTGTGGCCGCTGTCCTGATACGCATGCCCCACAAACGGCTCCGCCGGATCGTAGGCATGAAGTGATTGCGGAGCCCCTAGAATGGTGGCCCCGACATCAATTAAAATTTGCAGGTTATTACGCAGATGAATGGAACCGCTCAAATAAGTCCCCGCCGGCAATAACACCGTGCCGCCACCCGCCTGCGCCGCCGCGTCAATCGCTTGATTAATGGCCGGGCTGTCCAGGTGGGTGCCGTCGCCCACCGCGCCATAGTCACGCACGTTGTAAACCGTTTTGACCGGAGCCTCGGCCGCCGGCAAGGGAACCACCGAGGCGAGCAGCGTGGAAAAAGCCATCGCCACGGGAAGGAACAATGATTTCATTCGTTTAAGGTATGATATTGGCACCAAAAGACGCAAGCCGGAGCTGCGCGGTTACACGGCCAGCAGCGCCGCGTGTGGGCCTGCCGTGCGCACTTTGGGTAATGATCCGGCACCAACCCGGCCGCCGGCAGATGCTCAAATCCAGCCGGGTCGGCAAACCCCGCTTGTCACCGCGCCCATTTGAATTATACTCCCGGCCGGAAGCGCAACCAGGGCACCCCCAGCAAATCATCATGAAATGGCTGTCTCACCGCCGGTTAAAGAACGTCCTCGGGACCGTCATCGTCCTGAATTTCCTCCATGCTGGCGTATCGGGTGCCGCGTTGCGCCGACTGCCGGGCACCCCGTCCCAAATACTGGCCCAAATGACGCCCACGGGCCGTCCGCCTGCCACCAATGAATTGCGCCTGGCCTTGGTGCTCCCGTTGCGTGACCGTGATGGTTTGGAAGCCTGGGTGGCCCAAATCGCCGACCCCGCCAGCCCGCATTACCGCCAATACCTCGATCCCTCCGAGCTCACCGCCCGGTTTGGTCCCACCGTCCAGGACTATGCCACGATGGAGAATTTTGCCCGGTCCAACTCCCTGGCCATCGTGGGCCGGCACGCCAACCGCCTGGTCCTGGAGGTGAGTGGTCCGGTCAGCGCCGTGGAGCGCACCTTTCACGTGACCCTTCGCACGTACCGCCATCCCACCGAGGCCCGCGATTTCTTTGCCCCGGACACCGCCCCCGCTGTGGACTCCGCCCTTCCCCTCGTCCACGTGGAAGGCTTGAGCGATTACTCCCGCCCCCACCCCCGTCGGGCTCCCCGAGTCGCTCAGCGTTCCGCTCCCAAAAACGGCTCCTCGCCCGATGGCAACGGCTACTTCTTTGGCAACGATTTTCGCACCGCTTATGCGCCGGGCACCCCCCTCACCGGGGCCGGCCAGAGTGTCGGGCTCTTCGAATGGGATGGCTCCTATTCCAATGCGGTGGCCGCGTACGCCAAGGCGGCCGGCGGCGGGCGCACGAACATTGCCATCAAATACGTGCTGATCAGCGGCTTTAGCGGCAAGCCCACTGCCGGCATTAACAGTGGCGAACCCGAGGTGGACATGGACATCGAAATGGCCATGGCCATGGCACCGGGGTTAAAGAACATCGTCGTCTTCGAGGGCAACCCGGCGGTGAACAGCCCCATCGCCATTCTAAACACCATGGCCGCCAGCAACACCGTCAAGAATTTGAGCTGCTCCTAGGGTTGGTCCGCCAGCGATGAACCCTATGCCAACACGGACGCGGTATTCCTCCTCATGGCCGCCCAAGGACAGACGTTCTGCAATGCCTCCGGTGACTCCGGGGCGTTTACCACCGGTTCCAGCTCCAGTAATGGCGTGGATAATCCCGCCCGCTATAACGCCCCCTCAAGCACCCCCTACATTACCCAGGTCGGCGGCACCTTTCTGGCCCTGAACGGCACCGCCCAGTCCTGGAACTCCGAACAAGTGTGGAACGTTGGGGTCGACGCCACCGGCGATCACTTTGACAACAGCGCCAGCAGCGGCGGTGTCAGCAGCTACTACACCATCCCCGCCTGGCAAACCAACCTCAGCCACCTCCCCGCTTGGGGCGGCTCCCCCAGCTTTCGCAATATTCCCGACGTGTCCGCCTGCGCGGACCACATTTACGAGGTGCTGGGCGGGCGCGCCACCCCCGATGATTACGGCGGTGGCACCAGCGCCAGCGCCCCCTTGTGGGCCGGTTTCATGGCCCTGGTCAACCAGCAGTTGGCCGCCCAAGGCAACCCCTCCGCCGGTTTCATCAACCCCACCCTCTACGCCCTGGCCGCCGGTCCCGCCAACGCCCTGTGTTTCCATGATGTCACCTACGGCAGTAACGTCTGGACCGCCAGCCCCAACCTGTTTTTTGCCCTCACCAACTACGATCTCTGCACCGGGCTCGGCACCATGACCGGCACCAATTTGATCAATGCCCTGGCCCCACCGAAACCGGCCTTCCTCCCCCCGGCGGTCTCCGCCAGCGGTCTGACCTTGAACTGGCGCACCGTGCCCGGCGCTGCCTACCAGTTGCAAGCCACCACGAACTTCTTTTCTACTAACTGGGTCAATTGGGGTTCCCCCATCACCACCACCGGGACTATCGCCACGGCTACCGATACCGTTACGAACACCCCGCGATTCTACCGCCTGCTCGTCCGCCCTTAATCCCCGCCAGCCGGGCCCGTGAGGCTGGCCTGTTCACCAAAAAGTCACCTTGGCCGGCCAAAAAATCGCTCGTAAAACCAGCCCATTGTCGTATCATCCCACAGTCAAATGGAGAAGTTTGGCCGGACGCCCGGCAACCACGGGCTGCCAGCAATCTATAAATGAAATTGCATGAAAATCGCTAGCTCCTTTTCTGCCGCGCTGTGCCTCCTGGCGTTGCTCGGCACCGCCCTCCCTGCCGGGGCCCAATTCACCTTCATCACCAATAATGGCGCCATTACGATCACCGGCTACAACTCTGCCGCGGGGCTGAATGTGGTCATTCCCCCAGCCACCAACGGTTACCCCGTTACCAGCCTCGGCTTCGAAGCTTTTTACAATGGCAACCTGGTCAGCGTGATGATTCCCAATAGTGTCACCAGCATCGGCAATAATGCCTTTAATTTTTGCCACAACCTGACCAATGCGCCCCTGCCCAATAGCATCACCAATCTTGGACGCTATGCCTTCAGCCAGTGCCCCAGCCTGACCAGTGTGACCCTCCCCAACAGCCTGGCCACCATCGGTTACGGGGCCTTCGAAACCTGCGCCAGCCTGGCCACCGTCAACCTGCCCAACAGCGTCACCACCATCAGCGACGACGCCTTTGCTTATTGCCCCAGCTTGACCAGCGTCACCATCCCCAGCAGTGTTACCAACCTCGGCCACATTGTCTTTTTCGGTTGCTCCAGTCTCGCCAGCATCATCTTCCAGGGCAATGCCCCCACCCCCGGCAATGATACAACAGTCTTTACTGGCGCCCCCAAGGCCGTCGCCTATTATCTCCCCGGCACCACCGGCTGGCTGTCAACGTTCGACGGCATTCCCACCCAGCTGTTGAGCCCGCCCACCCTGGGTTTGCTGAACTACAGCAACCGTCCCGTCCTCATTTACCCAACCTCTGGAACCAACTTCAGTTTGCAGATGACCACCAACCTCGCCAGCGGCCCCTGGATCCCCGTGACCAACGCCACCCCCTTCATCGGCGTCCAAGTCACCAACGCCCCGGCCGCCGCGTTTTTCAGGCTGCATTGATTCTGGTTCCCGCTCACCGCCAATGACCTGGCCAAACACAGCGATTAAACCCTACTGATCTTGAAACGGTTGTTGCGAGGTGAACATGGCGATGCACAACAGTTTGCCAGAAAACCCTGTCGTGGTGCGAACAAAAGGAGACAAGCATGTGCGAGCAAAAGGAGAATAATGTTTTGGCCCTATTGTCAGAACGCTTTTGATGCGTAATCTCCTTGGTTGCT
>CAIZWI010000310.1 GCA_903936645.1 uncultured Verrucomicrobia subdivision 3 bacterium | reverse complement strand
CCCGGGCCAACCGGGTGTTTCCCGGCAAGCACAGCGGGGTGATCGTGGATTACGCCAACGTCTTCGCCTCCTTGGAAAAGGCACTGGCCATCTATGGCCCCGGCGGCGGCGGTGGTGGTGGCCCGGTGAAGGACAAGGCGAAGCTGGTGGAGGAACTGCGGGTGGCAGTTAATGCCGCCACGGTGTTTTGCGCCACGCGGCAGGTAATTCTCCCGGCCATTGAGCAACTCACCACGGGGAGCCTGGCGCGCTTGCAGCGCATTGCGGATGCGGTGGATGCCCTGATTTCGCCCGATCCATTGCGCCGGGAATTCCTCGGGCACGAGCGGTTGGTGGGCACGCTTTTCAACACCGTGAAGCCGGACCCGGCCGCGCTGGAGTTCGCCGCGCGGGTAGCCTGCCTGGCCGCCATTGCCGACGCCATCAGGACGAAGCTGAACCCGCATCCGGCGGATATATCGGCGGTAATGGGCGACATCGCGACGTTGCTGGATGCCTCCATCACGGGCGTGGGGATGCCCGCCAAGCCCGCCCCGGTGATGGACCTATCCAAGATCGACTTTGAGGCGCTGCGCCAACGGTTCAAGGAATCCAAGCACAAGAACACCGATTTGGAAGTGTTGAAAGCCGCCATTCGCGCCCAACTGGAAAAGCTGATCCGCCTGAACCAGACCCGGGCCGACTTCGGGGAAAAGTTCGAGGAATTGATCGAGTCGTACAACGCGGGCAGCCGGAACATTGAGGACTTGTTCGAGGAACTGGTAAAATTGAGCCACAACCTCTCCGAAGAGCAGCAGCGCCACGTGCGGGAAAACATGTCCGAGGAGGAGCTGACAATCTTTGACATCCTAACCCGCCCGGCCCCGGAGTTAAGCCCGGAAGAACGTGCCGAGGTTAAAAAGGTCGCCCGGGTGCTGCTGGAGCGCCTCAAGCAACTGCTGGTGCTCAACTGGCGGCAGAAGTCCACCGCCCGGTCCCAGCTCAAGCTGGCCATCGAGGACGTGCTGGACACCGGCCTGCCCCGGACCTACACCCCGGAAATCTACCGGGAGAAGTGCTCGGCGCTGTTCGAACACATCTACGAGGCGTACCCGGAACGGGACACGAGTGTGTACGGTGGCGGGGCCTGATGCCGAATCCCTACCGCAACAAGCCGCCAATAACACACAAGAGGAATTCGCCAATTCCCCGGACCTGCAAAAATGGCAGAAAAGGAAAGGAGCTTGCTTTCGAATATTTTCGGTTTAATAAACCGTTCTGTATCGCTGGCTTCTTACTGCGAAGTGATGATGAAGTATTGCTGCGGATAATTCGTCACCGCAGGCGCGCTGAATTGGAACGAGCCAGAGCCGTTGCCGGTGGCGGTGCCGAGCACGGTCCAGTTAGACAGCGGAATCGCGAGGTTGGTGGTGCCGAGCACGGTGTAGGTTTTGTTGGGGCTGCCGTTGAAGGTGAGTTGTAATTCGCCATTGTTCAGGATTTGGGCGACTAGGAATGGCGCGCCAGCCCCGGTTTGCACCACAGAAATACTTTGACCGAGCACGGCAATATGGGCTGTGCGAGGGGCGGCGGCGGCACTGAAGTTGAAGGTGACCACGCCGGCGTTGGTGCTGGTGATGGTGAGCCAGGGCTGATCACTGGCGGGTGCGAAGGGCACATTCAGATTTTCCGTCGCAGGCAGGACGACGGGCAATGAATCGCTGGCCGCGGCCGCAGCCTCCGGTTTGCTGGTGGGATCCACGAAGGCACGGGCCAGCTCTTTGATGGCGTTGTTGCCGGTGTCGGCGATGTACACATTGCCGGTGACATCCACGGCCACCCCGGCAGGAGCGCTTAGACCGGCGGCGTCAAGGGTGCTGACAGTATTGCTGGCCGCAGACCATTCCTTGATCAGATTGTTGCCGGTGTCAGCAATGTAGACATTCCCCGAGGCATCCACGGCCAGACCATTGGGTGTGCTCAGCCCGGAAGAGATTAGGGTGGTGAGCTGGCCGGTGGCCAGGGTCCATTTGAAGATCTTGCCGGCCCCTGAATCCGCGATATAGACGTTATCCGCGGCATCCACGGCCACGCCGGTGGGGCTGGCCAAGCCGGTTGCGATCAGGGTGGCCACATTGCCACTGGTGGCGGACCATACTTTGATGGCGGCGTTGCCGGTGTCGGCGATGTACACGTTGCCCGAGCTGTCCACAGCGACGCCCGAAGGCATAGCCAAGTTTTGATAGTCCACCCAAGACCAATTATTGCTGACCGAATACTCCGCGACCTCCCCGTAATTGGGGGCGGCCCAATAAATGTCGCCGGCGGGATCCACGGCGACCGCAGTGACAGCAGAATACCCAAAATCATAATTCACCAAGTTGTTGGTCGGAGTCCATTTGTAGATGCCGCCAGGAAAGGCGACGAACACATTACCGGCACCATCCACAGCGACACCGGTGGGGCTGGATTCGACGATGATATTCGTCAGGAGGCTGGCCGCGACATAGGTGGAACCGGCCTGGGTGATGGTGAGGGATTGGCCGGCGATGGTGAAAGTGCTGGAGCGGGTGGCACCGGGATTGGCGTCAAAGCTGTAAATCACGTTGGTGCTGCCAATTCCGCTTTCGGCGGTCGTGCTCAAATGCAGCCAGGGAGCATTTGCAGTGGCCGTCCACGTGGCGAGGTTCGGAACCACTGCGAGCACCACGCTGTCACTACCCGCCGACGGACTTTCCAGCCGGTTGGTGGTCCCGAGAGAGAATCTGGGGCCGCTTTGGATGACGGGCACGGGCTGGCCCAGAACGGTTACATGACCGGTGCGGCTGGAACCGATGTTGGCGGTAAACGCGAAATTCACCACGCCACTGGCATTGCCGCCGATGGTCAGCCACGACGCATCGCTGGCCGGGGCGAAAGGCGCGGCCAGGCTCGGCGCCAGGGGAGCGGGCAGGACCGGGCCCAGGGCATCGCTGCCCGCCGCGCCCGTTTCTAAGCGGGGGGTGGTGTCCACCAAGGCTTGGGGGCGCTCCAGGATCGCGTTACCCCCGGTATCGGTGATATATATGCTGCCGACATGGTCCACCGCCACACCGGCCGGGCCGGTCAGACCCGAAGTGGCCAGATTGACGACGACGTTGCTGACCGCCAACCAGGTTTTGACCACATGGTGGCCGCGGTCGGCGATGCAGACGTTACCGGCAGGATCCACGGCCACGCCAGCCGGCAGGCTCAGGCCGGTCGACACGAGCGCGGTCAGGTTGCTGGTCGCGACGGTCCACTTGAAGATGGTGTTGTTGGAGCTGCTGGCGATGTAAAGATTGCCCGCGTAATCCACCGCCAAACCATTGGGGCCACTCAAACCGGTGGCCACCAAGGGGCTGCCCAGTGAACCGCCAGAATACGGCACCTTGTAGATGGCGTTGTTGCCGCTATCCGAGATATAAAGCCAGCCGAATACATCCAAAGCCACGCCTTGGGGATTGACGAGCCCCGAGGACACGAGGGTGGTCAGGTTGCTGGTGGCAGGCGACCAGGACTTGACAGCGGCATTGCCGGTATCGGCAATAAACAGTGTTCCAGCAGAGTCCGAGGCTACGCCCGTGGGATGGTTCAAGCCGGTGGAAACCAGCGTGGTCACGGTGTTGTTGGCCGGGTTCCATTCCTTGATGGCGTTGTTGTCCGTGTCGGCAAAATAAACATTGCCCACTCCATCCACGGCCACGCCCGACGGGGCGCTCAAGCCGGCAGATACCAAGGTGGTGACTGGATTGGCCGCCACATACGCCGAGCCGGCCTGGACAACTTCATAATAATCGCCCGCGATGAGCAGATAGGTCGAGCGAGTGGCGCCGGGGTTGGCATCAAAGCTGAAGAGCAGGTTGGTGCTGCCAGCGCCGCTTTGACTGGCGGGGCTGAGATGCAGCCAGGGGGCTTGGTAAAGGTTGGTCGCCGTCCAGGTGCCGGTGCCGGGGAAGACCCCCAGCACGATGGTATCGCTACCGGCCGCCGGGCCCTCGGTGCTCAACCCGCCCAAGACGTAGTCATTGGGGGTGTTCTGGTTGACCTGGATGGTTTGGCCGAGAACGGTGATATTGGCGGTGCGCGGTTCGCCATTATTGGCGGTGAAGGAGAAGCTGACCAAGCCGTTGACGGCACTGTTGATGGTGAGCCAGGATGAGTCGCTGGTGGGGGTGAAGGGGCCGCTAAGATTGGCACTGGTGGGGAGCACGGCGGGCAGAACGTCGCTCCCGGCGGATGGCCCTTCATATACGGTGGAGGTGTTGACGAAGGCATAGGGGGCCTCCTGGATGGCATTATTAGCCGTGTCGGCGATATAAATATTGCCGGCATTGTCCACCGCCACGCCCTGGGGGGAGGACAACCCGGACAGCGCCAGAGAGGACACGGAGTCATTTGCCGCCGACCATTCCTGGACGGTATCATAAGAAAAGGTGGCGTCATAGGCATTGCCCGCGACATCCACCGCCACACCCTGCGCGCCGGTTGATGGAATCAGGGTGGTGAGCTGGCCATTGACCGGCGTGTATTCCTCCACCGCATCATGATAAGTGTCGGCAATGTACACATTGTCAGCGAAATCAACGGCCACGCCCTGGGGATAGGCCAGCCCCGAGGATACCACGGCGGTGACATTGCCATTGGCCGCCGTCCATTCATCCACCGCGTCGTGGTAGGCGTCGGAGAAGTACACATTCCCCGAACCATCCACCGCCACGCCGGTGGGCTGGACATATTCTCCGAGCGACGGGAGGTAGCCGCTGACCAGGAAGGTCAGCACGGAATTGGTGGGGGACAAGGAGAAGACGGAGTTGTTGCCGGGGTCGGCAATGTAAACATTGTCCGAGCCATCCACGGCCACGCCTTGCGGATAGGCCAACCCCGAGGAAACCAGGGTGGTCAGGGTATTCCCGGAGGGCGACCATTCCTTGATGGCAGCGTCACCGGTGTCGGCGATGTACACATTGCCGGCATGGTCCACGGCCACGCCTTCGGGATTGCTCAAGCCCGTGGAGACGAGGTTGGTGACCAGACTGGCGGCTTGGTAGCCGTAACCGGCCTGGATGACCGTGAGGGTCACGCCGCCGATCGTGATGGTCCCAGTCTGCGTCGGACCATAATTGGGATCGTAGCTGAAGATGATATTGGTGCTGCCAGTGCCGGACTGGCTGCCAGGACTCACGTGCAGCCAGGAGGCGTTGGCGGTGGCCATCCAGTTCGGGTAACTCGGGTTCACCACCAAGATCACGCTGTCGTTGCCGGCGGACGGTCCTTCGACGCGGGTGCTGGTGCTGAGGGAATGCGGGCCGGTCTGGGTGATGTTAATGACCTGGCCGAGCAGGGTGAGCTGGGCGACCGGACTGTCCGCCGTGGTATTGGGGGGAAAGGAGAAGGTGACCACGCCGTTGTTGGTGCTGGTGATGGCAAGCCAGGCGGCATCGCTGGCGGGGGCGAAAACTCCGCTGAGATTCTCAGCGGGCGGCAGCACGACGGGGAGGGAATCCGTCCCGCCGGCCGCGCTTTCCGCGCGGGGGGAGGGGTCCACAAAGGCACGGGGCAGTTCGCTAATCTGGTTGTTGCCGTAGTCGGCAACGTACACATTGCCATTGTGATCCACGGCCACGCCGCGGGGAAAATTCAAGCCCGCAGTGTTGGGCACCAGCGTGGTCAGCAAGCCCGTGGCGGGGGACCATTCCTTGATCGCGGCGTCACCGGAATCAGCAATATAAACATTGCCCCCGCCATCCACCGCCACCCCATTGGGAGAGTTCACGCCGGAGGAAACGAGAGTGGTCACGGACTGGGTGAGGGGAGACCATTCTTTGATGGCACTGTTTCCGGTATCTGCAATATACACGTTGCCGTCGGCGTCCACCGCCAGGCCATACGGCTCATAGAGGTTGGAGGAAACCAGGGTGGTGATGGCGCCGCTAACCGCCGACCACTCCTCGACCAGGTTGTTCCGGGAGTCTGCGACATAGACATTCCCGACAGTGTCCACGGCGACGGCCGCGATAGAGCCGCCAAAATCGATGTAATTAAAGTTATAGCCGCCATTCGGGTACTGCTCGATGACCGCACCATTCGCCCCGTAATAGACATCTCCGGCTGAGTCCACGGCCACCCCTGCGGAATAGGCGTCCAGCAAGCCGATGGGAGTCAGAATTCCGTTCGTTTGGGTCCATTCATCAATCACCGGCATATTGCCGCTGGAAATATAGACATTCCCCGAGCCATCCACGGCCACGCCGGAGGGATAATCCAAGCCGGTGACGAGGTTGGTCACGTAGCCGCCCCGGCCGGTGGCCACATAAGGGGAGCCAGCTTGAGTGACGGTGAGTGTCTGGCCACCAATGGTGAGAATGCCGGTGCGGGTGGCGGCAGGATTCGCATCGAAATGAAACATCAGATTGGTCGAGCCGGTTCCACCCGCAGCCACATGCAACCAGGTGGCGGCACTCGCGGCGGACCAGGAAGCGGCGGCGGGCGTGGCCGCCAAGATTACACTGTCGCTGCCGGCGGACGGCCCTTCGACCTGGTTGGTGAATCCCAAAGCGAAACTCGGCGGGTTTTGGACGACGGCAATGGATTTGCCGAGCACAGAAATGTGAGCGCTGCGGCTGGCGCCATAGTTGGCGGAGTACGCGAACGTAATGACGCCATTGGTCACGCCGGTGAGGGTGAGCCAGGGGGAATCGCTGACCGGTGCGAACGCACCCTGAAGATTGACGCTGGCGGGGGTGATTTGAGGCAGACTATCGCTGCCGGCGGCGGCGGTTTCATACCGGGTTTGGGTATTTACGAAGGCGGTTTGCAGTTCCCCGACCGTGCCCAGGCCGCCATCGGAGAAATAGAGATTTCCGGTGTCGCCAACCGCGATGTCATTGGGATCCTGGGCAAGGTATGTCAAGGGGCCGCCAAGGGGCAATTCGTAAATGGCGTTGGCACCGCTGTCAGCGATGAACAAGTCGCCAGCGATGTTCACGGCCACACCGGTCGGTTCATCCAATCCGGAAGCAACGACGGTGGAGAGCCCGCCGCCCGCCGCCCATTTTTTGACGGCATGGTCACCCGAATCGGCAATAAACACGTTTCCATAAATATCCACCGCCAGGCCGGTCGGATCATGCAAACCAAAGGCCACCAGGATCTTCGCGCCGGCAGTGGCGTTATATTTGCCCACCAGATTGTTGGCCGAATCGGTGTAAAACACGTCACCGGCGCCATCCACGGCCACCCCGGCGGCGTTGCCCAGGCCGGAAACCAAGGTCACCAATTCGCTCGAACCAGCCGGCAACATGCTGCCGGCCGGCAGCTCGTAAATGGAGCCGCCAGCGCCATCTGCGATATATACATTGCCCGAACTATCCACGGCCACACCGGAGGGATCCACCAAGCCCGAACTGACCACCGGGACGACATTTCCGGTGGCGGCGATCCATTCCTTGATGGTTTTGGATCCGCTGTCGGCCACATAAATATTGCCGGCGCCATCCACCGCCACCCCATTGGGTGCCACGAGGGAAGGAATCAAGGTTCCGGGAGCGGCTAGCGAGGCATAACCAGCGCCCATCTGGGTGATGGTGAACGTCTGGTTGGCAATCACAATAAATCCGGTGCGCGTGGGTCCATAGTTGGCGCTGAAAGAAAACGTCACTTTGCCGCTGCCCGTGCCTTGGGTGGTATTCAGGGTGATCCAGTCCGAGTTATAATACCCGGCCGCGGCGGTCCAATTGCCGTTGTTTGGACTGACGAACAACGCCACGAAATCGGAGCCGGCGTCGGGCAATTCCACCACCGAGGCGGCAGCGAGGGAATAACCGTTGCCCGCCTGAACAATGGGCACAGACACCCCCAAGACATTGATGGTAAATTCCGTCGCGGTGGCGTTGGTGCGATTATTTGGCGGGCAAGTGAAACTGATGACGCCGAAGGGTCCAACCGCGAGGGTGACCTGCGGATTCGAGCAGGTAGGGGTGAACGGACCGGTGAGATCAATTGAGCCGGCTCCGCCGCGGAGGTTGACGATCGGCGGCAAACTGAAGGTGCCGCCGGTCACGGGCACATGGAAAGGCTCCGTGTTCACCAAGGCGGGCTGGAGTTCGGAAAGATAATTTCCACCGACAATAAAGACGTCGCCCTGCCCGTCCGCAGCGATGGCATCGACCTGCACGTTGCCCCAGCTTTGGAATCCGCCGGTCGCGGCATTCCAAGACGCAAGACCGGAGAGATACTGCCCGAAATATACATTCCCAGCATTATCAACCGTCAGCACATTGGGAATATAGGGTGCCGAACGCGCAGAATCATTAAAGCCAGGCAGGGTAACCAGCCCAGCCCACTGGGCCGTGGCCGGGCTGTAACGGTAGAGGATATTGTTCAGGTAACCGACGGCATACACATCGCCAGCCAGGTCGACCGCCATGGTGGCCATCGCGACCGGCCGGTTGGGCAGGGAGAATGGATTGCCATAGGTCGCCCCCGCATTGGGCAGCTCAATCACCGAGCCGCCGATATGATTTTCCTCAAACAGATCGCCATTCCCATCCACGCCAATGCTGTTCGGAACCTGCTCAAACAGTTCAAAATTATAGTTGGGGTCCGTGGGGAAGACATAGTTCGTGACGCCGCCGGCCAATTCGGCGGCCGTCAACTCGCCGACCGCGTCAAGTTGCCGAATCGTGAAAAAGAGATTACCCGATTGATCCGCGGCCAGCCCCTCATAGCCCAGGTAACCAAGAGGGTTGCCGTTCCCGTCATATTGCAGCGCCGCAGTGTCCGGATATACTCCCTCAACCCGTTTAAGCCCGCTGTGGCTGCTGCTGTTGTACTGGAAGATGGAGGCGTCATCGGAAATATAAACATAGCCGTGCGTTTGGTCGACAGCCAGTCCGTAGGGATTGTAATCACCAAAGCTCCGATCCGAATAAGTGTACAAATTGGTCAAGCCAATGGGAGCGGAGTTGACGTAGTTAGCAAGATTGGTGACGGTGGCCGGCACGTGGATGGTGGCGATAATATTCCCGCTGGGATTGACTTCAAATCCGGTGGAGGGGATCACTGAACCAGCGAAATCGATGGAGTCGCCCGGCGTGGTGGGCAGGCGGACAGCGGCGGCACCGGCGCAATCCGTGTGGTCGGAATTGAGGGCGATAATCCAAAGGCCGTTGCTCTCAGACATGGTGGCCGCGCCCACGAGGGCGCCGCCATCCAGGGTCCAAAGGGCGCCGTGGGGGAAGCGGTTGTCCGTGCCGGTGAAATCACAGACGCGGTTCAGGGTGGCGCCATCGGCGGCGACCAGCCAGAGGTTGGTGCCATCATCCACCGATTGCAGCGAGTTATTGTCCACGAAGCACAAGGTCTTGCCATCCGGCGACCATTCCGGCCAGGAAGCACCGCGGACGGTGGTGACGATTTGCCACGCCGGCGCCCAGGGCGGGGCGAGGCCGGCGAACGGGTCATTGAACACACCGGGATCACGGGACTCATCGTTGGCGCGCAGATCAAAATACGCCAGGCCGGTGTTGGTGGGATTCAGCACCGGGGCCTCGGCCGAGCCATCCGATTGAACGAGCAATGCCAGCGAACCATTCAGGCTTAATTTGTAGATGGCACCGCCATAATCCAAGACCAGGCCGGAGTCGTCCGGTTCCCAATCATAGCAAACAATCTTGCCAGGATTCACCAGCAGCCGCTGTTCCACACCGGTGAGCAGGTTGCGAACCCAGATATTGCCCTGGTTGTTGAAAGGTTGCCCCTCCCGCATGAAGGCGAGCCAGCGCCCATCGTGAGAAGCACGGGGCCGCACGCCGTTAGTGATATACGTGTCATCGCTGCCATCCATGTGAATGGCCCAGACTGTGCCCGCGTTATTGGCGGAACGGCGGCCATAGAACAAGGTGCCGCTGCCAGAGTTATACAGCGCCGGGGGCAGTTGATAGGAGTTGCTCACGACGGCGGGTGAGGCCTGGGTGGCGGCTTGCTGGGCCAGTTGGTTGTTGTTATTCAACGCATAGGCCGCGAATTGCAATTGCGACCGCAGCGGCTGCGCCGCATTGGTTCCGTAATACTCCACGGTGCCGTCGTTGGTCAGGAAAAACGACGCGGCATAGGTCTGCCAGTTGCCCGAGCCCAAAACCCGGTATTTCACCCGGTCCGTGGGATTGAGGGTCTTGAAGGTGATGCCGATGGGCCCGGTGTAACTCCCCGGCGGCGGTGAGATCGTGACGCTGACCGGTTGCGCCCCCTGGGTGCCGCCGTAGCTGAAGAGCGAAATGGCCGGCGAATATTGGTTGGCCAGGCCGAAGACGGAACCATTGGGCGCCGCGCCGAGATTCACCGTGGCCGGGCTGCCGAGACCGGCGCTGGGACCATTGTCGGCCTCGTTGGTGACGGCGATGGCGCCGGGGAGGTTCGTGACGATGACGGTCCAGTCCAGAGCATTGGTGGCGGCGATCAGGCCGGCCGAGCGATTGACAAACGGTTCGGATTGGAACAACCAGACATTTGCGCGCGTGTTCTTGGTGGTGGT
>CAIZWI010000309.1 GCA_903936645.1 uncultured Verrucomicrobia subdivision 3 bacterium | reverse complement strand
CCCAATAGGCCAACCACCACCGGCCGGCAGCGGTCAGGTGGCCGACGGTTTTGGCATCGAATAGATCGCCGTTATTCAGCCGGGTGAAGAAGTGGTAAAAGTTAAGGCTCACCATCGAGGCCAGCGCCATTTCGGTGATACCGCCGATCGCCAAATAAACGGTGCGGGCGTTGCCGCCTTTCAGCAACCCCGCTACCAAGACCGCGAGAAATATCACCATGCCCAGTGCCCATAATATAAGTGACAGCCGGGCGATGGCGCGAAGTTGCCGGCTGGCGTTGATGATTTTGGTTTTATTTTGAAAATTTCTCATAAGATTGGTGGGATGGCTGGCTGGTGGGCTAAACCGTGAGAGCCTGTTCTTCCTGAATCTTTCGGCCTTCCGCCAGGATCGAACAGGGGGCGATGCGGCTGACGACCTTGATGCGTTGGAGCCGGAAATTGAACGTGGGGATCATATCGTTCGTGTTCATGGAAGTGAGAATAGGGCAAGTCATCCGATATTTCAATAAAAAAGTATTGATAAACAATGAGTAATTAATGATAAATACGGCTGAGACGATTGGCCAGTGAGGCGGCCAGATGTTGGACTTGGAATAAAGTTGCCTCCCTCGAAGGGAGGTTTAAAATGTTGGGGTTCAAATGAAAAATTTTTTGTTCATTTTCGGGATTATCTCCGGTTGGGTCACTATAACCTCCGCCCAAGTGACGCTGGAAGTGGCGTTGGACCAAAAGCAATATTTGCCGAGCGAGAGCATTCCGACGGACGTAAAAATTACGAATCGCTCGGGCCAGCCGATGCATCTGGGGGAAGAGGTCAACTGGCTGACCTTTGGTGTGGAATCGGAGGATGGTTTCGTGGTGTTTAAAAATGCGGAGGTGCCGGTGGTGGGGCCCTTTGACCTGGAGTCCTCGCAGATGGCCACCAAGCATGTGGACCTGGCCCCTTATTTTACCCTCAACAAAGCCGGGCGCTATCATGTGACCGCCACCTTGCGCATCAAGGACTGGAGCGCGCAGGAGACGAGTGAACCGACGTTTTTTGACGTGGTCAACGGGGTCAACATCTGGTCGCAAGAGTTTGGCGTGCCCATGCCGCCCGACGCCACGAACCGGGTTCCGGAGCTGCGCAAGTATACACTTATCAAGGCAAATTACCTGCGCACCCAGTTGCGCCTGTATGCGCAGGTGAGTGATCCCAGTGATGCCCGGGTGTACAAAGTGGTTTCGGTGGGGCCGCTGGTCTCCTTCAGCCAGCCGGAGGCGCAGGTGGACCGGCTGGGTGATTTACACGTACTTTACCAGAGTGGGGCTTCGATTTTCAGTTACACGGTGATGGATGCCAACGGCGAGTTTGTGCGCCGGGAAATATTCGACTATGTGAACAGCCGCCCCCGGTTGCAGGTGAATACCGATGGTGAGCTCACGGTGGCCGGCGGGGTGCGCCGGCTCAAACCGACGGAAATGCCGCGGGTGAAAATGCCCAACGAAGTGCTGGAACCCGCGAGGCAATAGGGCGCCTGTTTTTACTTGAGCAAATCGTCGAGGCTGGTGACTTCCTCCTGCATGGCTTTAATCACCAGGGTGGCGCGGGCGATGGCGTTGTCCTGGGTTTCCCCGAAAAAGGAAGTTAAACGCACCCAGACGGAGGCCATGGGATCGCCGTTGCGGTCGCGCAAGGGCAGCCAAACCGCCACGGTGCCGGGGCTGCGGCCGAAGGAAATGGTGCCCTTGGTGAGGGCGTCCTTTTCGGCCGTTCCGCCGGGCTGGCCAATGTCCTGGGGATCTTTGCTGGCGAGCACCCGGGGTTCCCCTTGCGCGTTCAGCGTGTATAACTTCAGGCCGAGCAACCGGGTTTGTTGGGCCAGCACCCGGTTAACCAGGCTCTGGGCGGCGGGAATTTCCGGGGTGTAATCCACGGTCAAGCCGTTAAAATAACTGACGGCATCGGACTTGGTCCAAAAGCCCACCTTGCCAGAATTAAAGGTGTTGTCCTGCAAAGGCGGCATAACCAGGGCGTCATCCAGCCAGATGGTGATCTGATTGCCGGTGCACTGCACACTGAGCTGGTACCACTTGTCCAGGGACAAATCCACGGTGGGGCCAATGGGGTCGGAGCGCAGGCCGTTCACCATTTTGTAAAAGCGCACGTTATGCCCCAGGGCGCTGGCGCGGACAACATAAAAGTTGGAGGCGTTTTGGTAACGAAAGACGACCCCGGCCATTTGCTCGGCAATCCCGCTGATCATTTTGAAGCGGGTGGTGAGTTTGAAATTTTTGAAGGATTCGCCCTCGTAAACCAGGAGGGGGAAGCGTTCGTCTGTGGGATCCTGGCTGGTCTGGGCCAGGACGAGCTGGCTGGCCATGGATTCGGCCTGCGGGGTCAGGGGGGCGAGCAGCGAGGGGATTTTGGCGGAAAGAATGGTCCAATTGCCGGCGGGCCCGTTGCCGGCCACGGTGCTGGAGAAATTGGTGGGGGCCTGGCCGGTGGCGAGACCGGTGAAATCAAGGTTGATTTCCGCGCCAAAAGCGGAAGCCGCCAACAACCAGCAACCCACTAACAAAAATATTCGCATGGGCCGCAGTTTACTGGAATCCGGCTGGCGGACAAGGCGAGAACCATCCGAGGCACCCGCTTCCCCGGGCCAAGGGTTGGCCAACGGGAAGAGGGGCTTGGCGACCAAGGCTGAAGCGCGGGAAAAACCCCGGCGCGCAGCCGTAGCGCGGGCCGGGGTGGCGGCTGGGCGGAGTGGCCGAGCCGGGCTTGGGCTAGTTCTTGGACACGAGATGCATGCCGCACTTGGGGCATTCGCCAGGGGCGTTGGAAACCACCTCCGGGTGCATGGAACAGGTGAACACGGTATTGGTGGCAACTGCGGCCGGGGGATTGCTTACGGTCGGTTTATCCTGACCACTGCAACCGCTGGCCAGCAACAGCATGGCGCCGGCAGCCAACAGGACGGTGAAGGCAAGGGGGGATTGGCGGGGATTCATATTTTAATTTATGGAGGCGGAAAGCTGGGGGCTCTCCGCCAGTTGGGCTTTATGTTGTTATACAAGACGGCCAGGCCGGAGCCATGGCCGCAATTTTTCGGTCGTGATGCGCTGGTTTTATACGTTTAAGTCGGGAAATCATGGTCTGACCGGCGTCCACGTTGCCAGTATATCTCATCGTTTGGCTTTTTTAATTCATTTTATCACAAAATGGCGGTGATTTCTGGCGGGCCAGGGCTTATGCTTGGCAAAATCACTCAAATGAAATTGTCGCAGATCTGCTTGCTGGGCGCGAACGTGTGCCTGGCCTTAACCGTGGTGGCCGGTCCGGATGCCTTGGAATCCGGGTTTCAGCACCCGCCGGATTCAGCCAAGGCCCAGACCTGGTGGCATTGGATGAACGGTAACATTACCCGGGCGGGCATCACGGCTGATCTGGAAGCCATGAAACGGGCGGGGGAGGGCGGGGCGACCATTGTGAATGTGGATTGTGGCATCCCGCGCGGACCAGTGAGTTTCATGACCCCGGAATGGCGGGAGATGTTTAAATTTGCCGTGGCGGAGGCCAGCCGGTTGGGGCTCAGCTTGTGCGTGGAAAATTGCGCGGGGTGGTCCAGCAGCGGCGGTCCGTGGAACACGCCGGAAAATGCCATGCAAAAGGTGACGACCAGTGAAGCCCACCTCACGGGACCGCAGCATTTTGTGTCCACGGTGCCGCAGCCGCCGACCAACTTGGGGTACTATCGGGACATCGCGGTGCTGGCGTTTCCCGCCGCGGGCGACCAGAACCCGCGCATGAGTGATTTTGCGCCGGTGGTTAGCGTCAGTTCGGGCGAAGTCCCGGGCGACAAACTCACGGACGGCGACCCCACCACCTATCTGAGCCTGCCCGTGCCCCGGCCAAACCAGCCGCAATACGCGCAACTGGCGTTCCCCCTGCCGTTTTCGGCGCGGGCGATTACCGTGGGCGGGCAGACGGCCATGCCGGATTGCAGCGGGGCGATCCTGGTCTCGGAGGATGGGCAGGCATTCCATGCGGTGGCGCCGTTTGCCCTGAACAAGGGGGCGCTGTGCACGCGGACCTTCAGCCTGGGTTCCGAGCCCGTCACTGCCCGCTACTGGCGGGTGCAATTCAATGCCATCGGCAAAAAGGTGAAAGCCACCGCCACCATCCCCCTGGCGGAAATCAGCCTCTCGTCGCGCCTGACCATTGATAATGTGGAGTCCAAGGCCGGTTTTACGGGGAATGCGGTGCTCGCCGACGCCCGGGCGGATGCCAGTGCGGTGGGGGCGATTCCGCGCCAGCAGATTGTGGATTTGAGCGGCAAGCTGACGCCGGACGGCAAGCTGGACTGGCAGGTGCCGGCCGGTGATTGGGTGGTCCTCCGGGTGGGCTACACGCCGACGGGGGTGAAGAATCATCCGGCACCCCGGGAGGGGGAGGGGTTGGAATGCGATAAATTCAGCAAAACCGCGCTGGACGCGCATTGGGCGGGCTTCATGCAAAAAATTCTGGATGACCTGGGGCCGACGGCGGCGGGCAAGGCGCTGGATAGTTCGCTGATTGACAGTTACGAAGTGGGGGGCCAGAACTGGACGGCCTTGTTTCGTACTGAATTTCGAAAGCGGCGCGGCTATGATCTGCTGCCCTTTCTGCCGTGCTTCACCGGCCGGGTCATTGATAGTCCGGCCGTCACCGAACGCTTCCTCTGGGATGTGCGGCGCACCATTGCGGATTTGTTTGATGAGAATTACTTCGGCCATTTTGCGGAATTATGCCACCAGCACGGCCTGACCAGCGCGGTGGAACCCTACACCGGTCCATTTGAATCGATGCAAGCCGGCGGAACGGCCGACTTTGTGATGGGCGAGTTTTGGAGCGGCAGCTCGGGTCATCCCTCGGTGAAGCTGGCCTCATCCATTGCCCATATCTACGGCAAAACCTATGTCGGTGCGGAATCTTTTACCGCGGCACCCGAGGCGGGGCGCTGGCAGAACGATCCCTATTCCCTGAAGACGCTGGGGGATCTGATGTATTGCCAGGGGTTGAATCGTTACGTGTTTCACCGCTATGCCATGCAGCCCTGGACCAACCATTGGCCGGGCATGACCATGGGGCAGTGGGGTTTCCATTTTGAGCGCACGGTCACTTGGTGGGAGCAGAGCCAGTCCTGGCTGGCTTACATTGCCCACTGCGAATTTATGCTGCAACAGGGGCGCGCCGTGGCGGATGCGGCCTACTTCACGGGAGAAAGCACCCCGGTGGAAATGCGGGTGGGCAATCCGGCTTTACCGGCCGGCTACGACTACGACGCCATTAATGCCGATGTGCTGGTGCATGGGGCCACGGTGCGGGATGGCCGCATAACTCTGGCCAGCGGGGCCAGCTATGCGGTGCTGGTGCTGCCGCCGAATGATGCCGACCTCACCCCCGCGACGTTGCAAGCCATTCATGATTTGGTGCTGGCCGGGGCGACCGTGGTGGGGCCCCGTCCGCAACACTCGCCCAGTCTGGCGGATTACCCGGACTGTGATGCCAGGGTCAAACAACTGGCCCAAGACATCTGGGGCGACTGCGACGGTTCGACGGTGCGCGAACATGCGGCCGGGCAGGGGCATGTGTATTGGGGCAAACCGCTGACCGAGGTCTTCGCCGCGCAAACGCTGCCGCCGGATTTCGCCGTCAAGGGTGCCACGGCCAGCACGCGTCTGGCGTTTGCGCATCGCGTTGCGGATGGTTCGGATATTTACTTTGTCTCCAACCAGCGCCGGCAGTTTGACTCGGCCGAAGTCACGTTCCGGAGTGGCGGGCGGGTGCCGGAGTTGTGGCATCCCGAGACCGGCCTGGTGGAAACGGCGCCGGTGTGGAGTGCGACCGAGGGCCGCACCAAGGTGCGATTGGAATTTGCCCCGGCGGAATCGGTGTTTGTGGTCTTTCGGCATGCGTCAGCGGCGGCGGACCATGTGGTGGCCCTGAATGGCACGCAGGCCCCGGTGGCGGAGGCGAGCCACCGCTTGAAAATTTTGCACGCGGTTTATGCCGCCACGGATGGGGCGGGGGAAAGTGAGGTGACGGCGGCGGTGGTGGCGCTGGCCCAGGATGGCCAACCCGCCTTTGCGGTTAGTAATGACGCGCTCGGGGGGGATCCAATCGCCAACCACGTGAAGGAATTGCGGCTGGATTATTCGCTGGATGGGCAGGCCAAACACGTGAAGCTGGCGGAGGGCGAGATTTTCACACTGCCAGGCAAAGTGAGTGGCGGGGTGCCGCCGCAATGGGAAATTCAAGTGGCCACCGATGGTTCGCCGCAGGTGCGCACCTGGGCCAATGGCCATTTGCAAATTCGCATGGCGAGCGGCCAGGTGAGGGCGATGTCCCCGTCCAATGTGCCGAAGCCTCTGGAGGTCAAGGGCGCGTGGAGTCTCAGCTTCCCGCCGAACTGGGGCGCGCCCGCCGCGGTGCAACTGGACAAGCTTATTTCCTGGACGGATCATCCGGAGGCCGGCGTGCGCTATTTTTCCGGCTCGGCCACTTATAAAAAAACCGTGGAGGTGCCGGCGGAGCGTTTGAAGACTGGCAGGGAACTCTGGCTGGACCTGGGAGGAGTGAAAAACTTTGCCGAGGTGGAGTGGAATGGGCAGAACCTCGGGGTGCTGTGGAAGCCGCCCTTCCGGGTGAAGGTGACCGCCGCTGCGAAAGCCGGGGCGAACCATCTGGTCGTCAAGGTCACCAACCTGTGGCCCAACCGCCTCATTGGCGATGAAGAATTGCCACCGGATGTGGAATGGGACGGCAAGCAACTCAAGGAATGGCCGCAGTGGTTGCTGGATGGCAAGCCGAGTCCCACGGGCCGGCTGACCTTCACGACCTGGCATCATTGGACCAAGGATTCGCCGCTGCTGGAATCCGGCTTGCTGGGGCCGGTGACCCTCAAAACCGCTGAATGGCTGCAGCCGCGCTAGGAAATTTTTGGAGGTTTAGAGCGGATAGCTTTAAATAGCCATAAATTGGGCACTGGCGTATTCGGGAAACGAAGCGCGCCCGGACGTGTCCTGCCAGTTCCATTTTTAGAAAAAGTGTCAATAGTGAGGGGCCAAGTGACAGAGGATGGGGGTCAGGGGAATGACAAGGGATGGGGGTCAATCAATCCGATGGAGAT
>CAIZWI010000308.1 GCA_903936645.1 uncultured Verrucomicrobia subdivision 3 bacterium | reverse complement strand
GTACGTCAAAGCCGGGGCGACCCTGTCCACCGACCACCACGAACTCCTCAGCACCGGCGACCTCGTCCTGCGCTTGCGCAAGCCCACGCTGGCCGAAATCGACCAACTCAAGCCCGGTTCGATCCATGCCAGCCTCCTGGATCCCTTCAATGAAAAGGAACTGGTCCAGCGCTTTGCCGGGCGCGGCATCAGCGCCATCAGCATGGAATTCATTCCCCGCACCACCCGGGCCCAGAAAATGGACGTGCTCTCCTCCCAGGCCAACCTCGGTGGCTATGAGGCAGTGATCCTGGCGGCGCGTTATTCCAACAAGATTTTTCCCATGATGACCACCGCCGCCGGCACCATCCTCCCCGCCAAGGTGTTTATCATCGGAGTCGGCGTCGCCGGCTTGCAGGCCATTGCCACCGCCAAACGCCTGGGCGCAAAAGTCACCGCCTACGACACCCGTCCGGTGGTCGAGGAACAGGTCAAATCCCTGGGGGCGCAATTTCTCAAGATTGATCTCGGCGAAACCGGCCAGACCAAGGACGGCTATGCCAAAGCCCTCACCGAGGAGCAAATCCAGAAACAGCGCGACGCCATGAAGAAGACCTGCGCCGATTCCGACGTGGTGATCTCCGCCGCCCAAGTGTTCGGCCGCAAGGCCCCGGTGCTCGTCACCACGGAAATGTTGAATGCCCTGCGGCCCGGTGCCGTCGTGGTGGACCTCGCCGTCGAAACCGGCGGCAACGTGGAGGGTGTCGTGTACGACCAGGTCACGGACCGGAACGGCGTGAAAATCGTCGGCATCGCCAATCTGCCCGGCCGGGTGCCGCTACATGCCAGCCAGGTCTACGCCGCCAACCTCGTCGCCCTCGTCGAGGAATTCTGGGACAAGAAAGAAAAGACGTTTGTCCTCAAGTTGGATGACGACATCATCAAGGGCTGCCTGGTGACCCATGGCGGCCAGGTCGTAAACGAAAAACTCCTCCCCAAAACCGCCTGATATTTTATGGAATCCTCTTTTGCTGATGTGGTTTTTATCTTCGTCCTCGCCATTTTTGTGGGTATCGAGGTTATCTCCAAGGTGCCCTCCATGCTGCACACCCCGTTGATGTCCGGCACCAATGCCATTCACGGCATCATTCTGTTCGGCGGCATTTTGGTGCTGGCCGACGCCGCCTCGCCGCTGGCCCAGTTGCTCGGCTTTATCGCGGTCGTCTTTGGTTCCGCCAATGTGTTTGGCGGTTTCATGGTGACCGACCGCATGTTGCAAATGTTTAAGAAAAAGAAAAAATGAGCTCAACCATTGCCTACCTGATTATTGGGATTTCGGTTTTATTCATCCTCGGCATCAAGTTGCTGGCCTCGCCGAAAACGGCGCGCCTCGGCAACCTGGTGGCGGCCGCGGGCATGCTGATCGCCCTGATTTCGCTGCACCAGCCCAACGGGGACTATGTGTGGTCGCAGGGCTGGACCTTCAATTACACCCTGATTGTGATCGGCACGCTGATCGGTTTGGTCATCGGCGCCATTGGCGCCTACTCGGTGAAGATGACCGCGATGCCGCAGATGGTGGCCCTGTTCAACGGCCTGGGCGGTGGCGCGGCGGCCCTCGTGGCCAGCCTGGAATTCATCACCATCAAGTCCGATGCCGGGCTGACCGCCGTGATCGCCGTGCCGATGTTGTTTGCCACCCTGATTGGTTCGCTGTCGTTCTCCGGCAGTGTCATCGCTTATCTGAAACTGGAGGGCAAATTTGAAAAGCCCATGACCTTTCCCGGGCAGAACCTGTTCAACGGGCTCATCCTCCTGGTGATTTTGGGGCTGGCCATCTTCCTGGGCGGTCATGTGAACACCCCGGCCTTCATCGGGTTGTTTGTCCTCGCGCTGTTCTTCGGCGTCGCCATGGTCATGCCCATCGGCGGGGCTGACATGCCGGTCGTGATCTCCTTGCTAAATTCCTTCACCGGCCTGGCCGTGGCTGCCGATGGCTTTGCCATCCATAACAATGCCATGATCGTGGCCGGCACCCTCGTGGGTTCCTCCGGCACGCTCCTCACCCTGCTCATGTGCCATGCCATGAACCGGCCGGTCAGTAACGTGCTCTTTGGCGCCTTTGGTTCCGGCGGGGCGGCCGCCGGCGGGGCCGCTGGCGATCTCGCGGGCAAAACCGTGAAACCCATCCAGGCCGACGAGGTGGCCGTCCTGCTGGCCTATGCGCAGCAAGTGGTCATCGTGCCCGGCTACGGCATGGCCGTGGCCCAGGCGCAACATCAGGTGCGCGAACTGTCGGATGAACTCGGCAAGCGCGGCGTGGAAGTGCGCTTTGCCATTCACCCCGTCGCCGGGCGCATGCCGGGGCATATGAACGTGCTGCTCGCCGAGGCCAATGTGCCCTACGATCAGTTGTGCGAAATGGAAGCCATTAATCCCACCATGGACCGCGTGGATGTGTGCCTGGTCATCGGCGCCAACGACGTCGTGAATCCCGCCGCCCGGGAGGACAAGTCCAGTCCCATTTATGGCATGCCCATCATCGATGCGGATCATGCCAAAACGGTGATCGTGATGAAACGCTCAATGGCCGCCGGGTTTGCCGGCATTGAGAATCTGTTGTTCTACAAAGACAACACGCGCATGCTGTTCGGCGATGCCAAGGCCTCGTTGAATGCGCTGGTTGCCCAGGTCAAAGCCAGTTGATATCCCCGCGTTAAAATCATTATGAAAAACAAAGTTGCCATCCTCGCCGCGCAGCCGTTTCTGCAGGGCATGAGCGAGGCCCATCTGGAACTGCTGGCCGCCGATTCGCTGCCCGCCGAATTTCAGCCGGGCGAGCGGATCCTGAATGAAGATGGGCCCGCCAATCGCTTTTACCTGGTGCTCGAAGGCCAGGTGGAGATTGAATCGCCCTTGCTGGACACCGAGCCCCGCCACATCCAAACCCTGGGTGCCGGCGACCTGCTGGGCTGGTCCTGGCTCTATCCACCCTATTGCTGGCATTTTGACGCCCGGGCGCTCACCCCCGTCAAGGCGATTTGTTTTTACGGCAAACACGTCCGGGAAGTGTGCGACGCCAATCATGATTTGGGCTACGAATTGATGAAGCGCGTCTCGGGCATCCTCATCCAGCGCCTGCAATCCACCCGCCGCGAACTCGCCGAGTGCCGGCACCCCGCCCTCGGCAGTTGACCCCCCGGAGGCAGCCGTTCCCTCCGCAAATTCCCCAATTCACCGGCACCTCACCGGTCACGCGCAGCGCCGCCTGACGATCAGTTGTGCCCCAAAACTTTTAAAACCCCTTGGCTTGGCCCCGGCGGGACCCCGGCGGGGCATCGGAAATGAGCTAGTGGCTCCAGTTCGCCGTCGCTCGGAGCGAAGGCGAACCAGTGCCCCTGGCTGACTGTAGCATAAACGTTACGCCCCGGTAGGGGCGCCGGAAATCATGATTCAAAACAAGTAATTAGGCCGTTGAATTTAATTACCATTTCCAAAAATATCTGGTGCCATGCACTAGAAATGCCAGCGTTGGCGCCGTTTATCTTTGCGCAAACGCCGCCATCCTATTGCATGGTTCCGGCTAACCACCGAGTTTTTCTCTGGCCCGCTGGCTCAAATACGCGTGCAGCTCAATGGCTGAAACGTTACTCTCCGAAGGTTTGTGCCTGCGATACCAGTGCCGCAAGGCGGGCCGCAAATCAGGGGATAGTAAATGCTGAATAATTTCCTGAACTCTTTCATCGTGTTCCCCGTGAATTAATCGAAACCAGCCGTAAGCATCCATCAAGGCCAGGACTGGCCGCTCCGCTTCAGGCAAGGAGGACGGGATCGCCATTACGCGATGGTAGAATTGCTCAACCTCCAGAGATTGAAAGTGCACGTTATTTAAGTTCCACTCATCGGTGCCTCCACCCGGGCAGTAACCCCCATTTCCAATGTCAATGCCGCCAGAAAACCGGCCGCCTTCGCCAGCGTTTCGTCATACTCCGCCGCCGGAATCGAATCCGCCACAATCCCCGCGCCCGCATGAAAATGCGCCCGGCCATCGCGGCAGACCGCCGTCCGTATACTAATGCTTAACTGGCTTTCACGATTGAACCCCAGGTAGCCATGGCAGCCGGTGTAGGGACCACGGGCAACGGGCTCCAATTCATCAATGATTTCCATCGCACGGAATTTCGGCGCCCCGGTGATGCTGCCGCCCGGGAAGCTCGCGGCCAGTGCCGCAAAATGGGTGACGTCCCGGCGCAGCCGGCCCTCCACCGTCGACACCAGGTGCTGCACCTGGGCAAACCGTTCGAGCCGGGCCAGGTCGGGCACCTGCACCGAGCCAAATTCACAGACTTTCCCCAGGTCGTTGCGCAGCAGGTCGGTGATCATCACCAGCTCGGCGAGTTCCTTGGCGCTGGTCTGGAGTTCATAAGCCAGTTGGGCATCCCGCGTGGGATCCGGGTCCCGCGGACGGGTGCCCTTGATGGGTCGCGTGAGGATGTGTGAACCGCTCAGGCGCAGAAACAGTTCGGGCGAAGACGAGGCAATTTGAAAATCACCACCATCCAAATACGCGGCGAAAGGCGCTGGGGAAACCGCCGCCAGGCGCTGGAACAATTCCCAGCCGGTAAAGGGGCAGGGGGCCGATAAACGCTGGGAGAGGTTGACCTGGTAGATGTCGCCCGCGCGAATGTACTGCCGCGCCCGCTCCACCGCGGCCATAAAATCGGACCGTGTGAGAGTGGAGACGACGCTGCCCGCCCCTGCCGGCAGGTTCTGCCGCGCCAGCCGGAATGGCGCCGCCGGCTCGGTTTGCAAGGCCGCTTGCCAGAATTCCAGGCCCGCCCGCGCGCGGTCCTCACTGCGTGAACCGTCCTGGCACACGCCCGTGGACACCACACTCACCCGGCCCAAATGATGGTCGAAGACCACCAGGCTGTCGTGGAAACCCACCTGGCAGTCCGGTAGCTCCAAATCGTTCACCGTGCGCCACGGCAGCTTGGGTTCGTTGAAATGTTTAAGGTCATAACCCCAATAGCCGAAGCATCCGCCGAGGGGAAAGGGCAGGTCAATTTCATCCAGGATTTCGCAACGGGCCATCAGGGCATCCAGGATTTTCCATGGGTTGCCGAACTGGACCTGGAGTGCGGCTCTCGGCGGCATGCCCGCGAAGATTTCGCAGCGGGGACCGAGCGAGCGAAACACCAGGAAGGGATTCGCGGTCACCAGGGAATAGCGGGCGGCCGGTGAGTCGAAGGCCGACGTGCGCAACAACACCACCCCCGGGCCCGCCCCGAGTTGACCGACCAAAGACTCCGGGGTATGCGCCGTGGTAATTTCCTGAATCAGCGGGCGCATGGCTTTAGCAAAACGCTTTCGCCGGAATTTCCGGCGGACTGACCCGGCGCTGATAGGCGAGGATGCACTCCACCACTTCCTCGGGAGTTTCGGCAAAGGTCACCAGCTCCAAATCCCCGGGGCTGATCAGGGCGGCTTTCTCCAAATGGCTTTTCATCCAGGTAATCAAGCCCTGCCAATGCTCCCGGCCATAGAGGATCAGCGGCATTCTGGAAATGCGCTGGGTTTGCACCAGTGTGAGCACTTCGAAAAACTCGTCCAGGGTGCCAAACCCGCCGGGCATGAAAACGAAGGCGAAGCTGTATTTCACAAAACAGACTTTGCGGGAAAAGAAGTAATGAAAATGCACCGGAACATTCGCATACCGGTTGCTCGCCTGTTCGTGCGGCAGTTCAATGTTGAGCCCCACCGATTTGCCCCCCCCTTGCGCCGCCCCCTGATTGGCCGCTGCCATAATGCCCGGACCGCCGCCGGTCACGACCGCGATTTTGTGTTTGGCCAGTCCCTTGGCAATGTCGTGGGCCGCGTGGTAATGCGGGCTGTCCACCGGGGTGCGCGCGGAGCCAAAAATGGTCACCGCCGGACCCACCTGGGACATGGTCTGAAAGGAGTCCACAAACTCCGCCATGATGCGAAAGATCCGCCAGGGGTCCTCGCGGGTAAATTGGTTGCCATCGCTCATGGGCTGAACATAATGCGGAACCCCGGGGGAAACAAGGCGGCAGGCAGGCCAGATCCTCAATTCCCCATGCCACCCGTCAGTGCCTGCCCGGTTGGTTGCCAAACGCAAAACGCCACCAGTGCAGAGAGTGGCCCCCACTTGCTGCGGGGGTGGGGTAAACTTTTTCTAAAACCCTGGCTTTGCCCCGGCGGGGCACCGGAAATTAGCCGGTGGCACCTGTCCGCCATAGCTCTGTGCGCAGGCGGAAGCTTTGCGCCGCCACCGGTAACCAGTCCTTCCTCATCGCGCCCCGGCCGGGGCGGCGGAAATCAGTATTTAAAGTGAGTGCCCGTTTTTTCCATCCGCGATCCTCGTCAAACCTCGCAACCGTGCCGTCTGCAAGCATTTTGTTGCGAATACTATGGCGATTCGGCGGGGAAGTCTGCCCTCGCCAAGGTTTTGCCAGGCTATTTTCCCGTCCACCCCGCCAAGGGGTGTGAGACAAATTTCTTCCTTCGCCCGAGCCTTGCCCCGGAGGGGCGCCGGAAATTAGCCGGGGGCACCTGTCCGCCATAGCTCTGTGCGCAGGCGGAAGCTTTGCGCCGCCCCCGGTACCCAGCCCGGAACCATCG
>CAIZWI010000307.1 GCA_903936645.1 uncultured Verrucomicrobia subdivision 3 bacterium | reverse complement strand
CTGGTGCGACCGGGTGTTCCTGAACGAACAAAAAAACTAAAGCCATGACCGACGAACAAATCAAGACTGCGAACGCAGAGTTGCGGACAAAATCGCCACTGGAAATCGTGCGCTGGGCCATCGCCCAAGCCGGGGGCCAGGCAATTGTTTCGACCAATTTCCGGCCCTATGAAGCTGTCATCCTCCATCTGGCCACGCAGGTGCAGCCGGAGACTCAAGTTTTGTGGGCCGACCATGGCTACAACCGTCCGGCCACTTATCGCCACGCCGAGGAATTAAAGCAGCTACTCAAGCTCAATATTCAAGCATTCGTCCCGCGGGTGACAGCGGCGCATTACGATGCCATTCATGGCGGTGCGCCGGAACCCACGCCGGAAAACGAGGCCCGGATCAAGGAGTTTAGTTCGGTGATGAAGCTAGAACCATTTCTCCGCGGCATCAAGACGCTCGCCCCGACCATCTGGCTAACCGCCCTGCGCAAAGTGCAGAATCCCAATCGAGCCGGCCTGGACATCGTCGTGGCCGACCATAATTTTAATACAATAAAGGTAAGCCCGGTATTCTATTGGAATGACGCGGAGATGGAGGGCTATCTTAAGGAACATAAACTGCCGAACGAGTGGGATTATTTTGATCCAGCCAAGGCGGATGAAAAGCGCGAATGCGGCCTGCATGCCGCATGGGGCGGAAAAGCGGCCGTTGCTGGCGGAGCTGGGAATTGACATCTATGAGTAGTTATCATTTGGATCATTTAGGGTATCTCGAAACTGAAGCTATTCACGTGATGCGGGAGGTGGCGGCGGAATTTGAGCGGCCGGTCATGCTGTTTTCCGGGGGCAAGGATTCCATCTGCCTGCTGCGGCTGGCGGAAAAGGCTTTCCGGCCCTCCGATATTCCCATGCCGTTTCTGAACATTGAAACCGGTCACGAATTTCCCGAGTTGCTGAGCTTTCGCGACCATCGGGCCAAGGAATTGGGCGCGAAGCTCATCGTCCGCACGGTGGATGACGCCCTGAAGAATGGACTCGCCACGCAGGCTCCCGGGGAAATTAGCCGCAACAAGCTTCAAACCCCGGCGCTGCTGGGTGCGATTGAAGAATTTCAATTCGACTGCGCGATCGGCGGTGCCCGGCGCGACGAGGAAAAAGCGCGGGCCAAGGAACGATTTTTCAGTTTCCGCGACAGCTTTGGCCAGTGGGATCCCAAAAACCAGCGCCCGGAAATCTGGAATCTCTACAACGGCCGGCTCAACCCCGGTGAGAACATGCGCGTTTACCCCATCAACAACTGGACGGAAATGGACGTTTGGGAATATATCAAACGCGAGCAACTGGCGGTGCCCACCATTTACTTTAGTCACGAGCGGGAATGCTTTCGGCGCGGCGGTCAGTGGCTCCCCCTGCCTCCGGCGCACACCGATGCCAGTAAACCGGATCCCTATGCTGGCGCTCGCCCCAAGCCAAATGAACCCGTAAAAAAACTGGTCGTTCGCGTCCGCACCATTGCGGACATGATCAGCACCGGCATGATCGAGTCCCGTGCGGATAGTGTGGATGACATTATTGGCGAGGTGGCTGCCGCCCGGGTCACCGAGCGAGGTTCACGTGCGGATGACAAGGCCAGCGAAGCTGCCATGGAGGACCGTAAAAAAGCCGGATATTTTTGATGCCATGCCCAACACGCAACATCCCATCGAACTTTTGCGCTTCAACACCTGCGGCAGTGTGGACGACGGCAAGTCCACGTTGATTGGCCGCCTGCTGTACGACTCCAAGAATCTCATGGAGGACCAGCTCGAAGCGCTGGAAAAATCCGCCGATCTCACCGGCGGCGGCCAAATCAATCTGGCCAATCTCACCGACGGTCTCCGCGCCGAGCGGGAACAGGGCATCACCATTGACGTGGCGTATCGCTTTTTTGCGACTCCCAAGCGCAAATTTATCGTGGCCGACACGCCCGGGCATGTGCAGTACACCCGCAACATGGTCACCGGCGCCTCCACGGCGAACCTGGCAATCGTGCTGGTGGATGCACGGCAGGGGGTGATCGAACAGACCCGCCGGCATACCTACATTTCCTCACTACTAGGCATTCCCCATCTGGTGGTGGCCGTTAACAAGATGGATCTGGTGGATTGGAGCGAAGCCCGGTTCCAGGAAATCCGCGACGAAATCGAAAGTTTCCTGCCGCGGTTGGGCGGTTTTCGCGATGTTAAGTTTATTCCCCTCAGCGCCCTTAACGGCGATAACGTGGTGGATGCCTCCGCCCACACCCCGTGGTATGAAGGCCCCACGTTGCTTGGGCATTTGGAAACGGTGCACATTGCCAGTGACTGGAACCTAGGCACCTTCCGGTTCCCCGTGCAATGGGTGAACCGCCCAAATGACCCCACGGATAAAACATTGCATGATTTCCGCGGCCTCAGTGGCCAGATCGCCAGTGGCATTATCCGTGCCGGGGACCCGGTGGTGGTGCTGCCCATTGGCCTCAAAACCACCATCAAAGAAATCCGACATTACCAGGATAGCCTGCCCACCGCTTTTTGTCCGCAATCGGTAACACTGTGTCTGGCCCATGATATTGACATCAGCCGGGGCGACATGATTGTGGGCATCGAAAACCTGCCCGGCAGCAGTTCGGATTTGCAGGCGCGGGTGTGCTGGATGAATCAACGGGCCTTAATCCCGGGCAAAAAGTTTTTCCTGAAGCACACCACCCAGACCGTGCAGGCGGTGGTGACGACGCTGGAAAGCCGCATTAACATGGGCACGTTTGAGTCGGAACCCAACCCGCCGGCACTCGCAATGAACGACATTGGTGTGATCCGCCTCAAAACCGCAAAACCCTTGGTGTTTGATGGGTACGGCACCAACCGCCTGACGGGCTCGTTCATATTGATCGAACAGGGCTCAAACGCCACAGTGGCGGCGGGGATGTTGACCTCCCCCACGGAAGAAGCCAAACCAGAGTACACCGACTTCGCGATTTAACCCTTATTGGCGGGGACGGCGGCCACAGCGCCGTCCCCGCGCTCACTGCGCGAATATTGCTGCGGTAATTTGCGGCCCCGCAAACAGCCAAATAACGGCTGCCAAGGCGATGTAAGGACCGTAAGGCATGCGTGATGACCAATCCCGTCGGCCCAGGGCAATCAAAACCACGCCGAGGATGGCCCCGATCAGTGCGCTCACCATCAGGGAGAAAAGGGCCCCCTGCCAGCCCACAAACGCCCCAATGCCCGCCATGAATTTCACGTCCCCTAGCCCCATGGCCTCCCGGGGCAGGGTAATATCATCCCCCTCCGCCTCCAGGTGGCCCACCCCCACGGGATCGATTTGCTCATCATCAATTTCGAGCATCAGGGGCGAAAGCCGGATGGAGGCCTTGGTATAGCCACGATCAATTAGTTCCACCCGCCGCGCCTCCAGCCTGATTTGGTCGGTCTTTCGGTAAAAAATTTCCTCCCACGGAATTTCCTTGTCCCCCAAAATCAATGCCGTCTCCCCAAAATATATTTTGGTTCCTGGGTCCAGTTTTAGGCGCTGGCGGCCGAACAGCAATTTACCCAGGCGCAGAATGGCGTAAACCATCCCTCCGCCGAGCAGGATGCCCAGCGCACTGCGCACCAGGGATTCCCCCGTGGCTGCGGTGCCATGCAATGCTGGAAAAAAAAGGGACAGGGCGAAACCTACAGCGGCTCCTCCCATCGTGATTTCATCCGGAATGATAAAATGCTCAAAATCAATGAAGGTGGCCACGATCAAGCCGGCCAAAAAAAGTGAGTATACCAGCGCCAGCGGCAGGGAAGGCAAAGGATCGCCCGGGTTGCCAAACCGCAGCCAGGCGCTTAAAAACGCCACTCCGGTGAGCAATTCCACGAGAAAATAACGGAAGGAAATGGGTGCCCGGCAATTTTTACAGCGTCCCCGCAGGGCCACCCAGGTGAAGAGGGGGATGTTTAAATAAAAGGGAATAGCGTATTGGCAATGCGGACAATGCGATGGCGGCGAGACAACGCTGAGTTCCCGTGGCATCCGATGAATGCACACATTCAAAAAACTGCCCACGACACAGCCGAACATAAAAAAGACCACCGACCAAAAATGAAATGGCACCGCCGCCCACGGCGATGAAGATATAATTGTATCAGCGGCCATAAATATTGAGTTCCAAAGCCCGGCGCATAACGGCAACAGGGGCCGGACGTCCCGTCCAAATTTCAAATGCTTTAGCCCCTTGATACAGAAGCATGCCCAAGCCGTTGGCCGTTTTGCAACCTGCGGCCTGGGCCGCCGCGATCAGGGGCGTGGCTGCGGGACGATAAATCGCATCATAAACTGCGCGGACCTCACGGAGGGAAAAGCGCTCCTGATCCAGCGGCAAAGCATCCCCCGGCTTCAACCCGAGCGAGGTTGCGTTGATCAACAAGTCCACCGGTCCCGTCGGATATCCCACCGTGACCCGCACTCCCGAGAACCGAGTTTGAATTTCAGCCGCCACTTCCCGGGCTTTGCTGGCAGTTCGGTTGGTCAAAAATAATTCGCTGACGCCCTCGGAGGCCAGCCTTAATGCAATCGCCCGTCCCGCTCCACCTGCGCCCAGCAAAAAAACCCGGGTTCCTGCCAAGGTAACACCCAAATCTTCCACCAGGGACCGGCTGATACCCTCGGCATCCGTATTAAATCCCTGCGTGCGGAAATGGCTGGGCCGGCCCCAGTCACCTGCATCAAATTCAGCCACCGGCCGCCAGGTGCCGTCGTCCCCCTGCCCTTCAAACCGGATGGTGTTGACCGCACCCCAAGCACGGGCGGACTCATCCAGTACATCCACCAATTCCAGTGCTAGGAGTTTGTGCGGCACGGTCAAATTAAGCCCCGCAAAATTCATGGCCTGCGCCCCAGCGATGGCCGTGCGCAAGTTGACCGGGGCCACTTCAAAAGCAACATAACACCAATCCAAACCTAGCGCGGCGAATCCGGCGTTGTGCATCGCCGGCGAGGCCGAGTGCCGAATGGGTGAGCCGTAAACCGCGCAAAGGCGCGTGGCGGCATTGATCTTTGGTTGTACCGTTTGAGACACCCGCAATTTATAAGCCGCCCCGGCTCCTGTTCAAAGCGCAAAGTCGGGGTTTTGCCGGCTGACCGGGGGGGCTGGGGCCCTTCACTTGCCTCACACAAGTGTCGCAACCCTAGGCGTTCTTGCGGGCAAACCGCAAAAATGCCCGTAACTCCTCGGGCCGCGACTTCCAGTAATTCACCATTTGACGAAAAATTTCCAAGGTCTGCGGACGCAAATGATGCTCAATCTCCTCCACCTCCTGATCCACCGTTTCGGGCGCGAGTTCCAGGAGGCTGAATAATTCCGTAAGGATTTGATGCCGGGCCTTGATGCGCGCGGCAACCTCGCGGCCTTCTTCCGTAAGACTAAATCCGCGGTAACGCTCGTAATTAACAAAACCCCGCACCGCCAGCCGCCGCACCATGTTGGAAACCGTGGATGGCTTGACTCCGAGCGCCTCGGCCACGTCCGTAACCCGCGCATACCCCTTGTCCTCGATCAAGCCGGCGATGCGCTCCAAATGGTCTTCCGTGGATTCGGAAGCAGAGCGGTTCATCGGCGAGGCCGGTTTGGTACGGGCTGGCATGCGCCGAACTTAACCGGTGAGCGGGCGCATGGCGAATTTTTTATGGCCGGGACTCCCGCCGGCGGCAGTTTGTTTTAACCTTAAAACATTTTATTTGCTTTAAATAAAATGCCCGCTATGTTTTGCGGGGTATGGATGGCAAACCGGAGATTCCCGTCAGCTCGGCTTGGCGCAAGCCACCGGGCGAGGCTTCGCTGAATGAAGTCCATCGTAGCATCATTATTCCCGTCACCGCCTCCTTCTGGCGCAAGCTATTCGCCTTTTCCGGACCGGGATTTCTCATTGCCGTCGGATACATGGACCCCGGGAATTGGGCAACCGACCTGCAAGGCGGCGCGCAGTTCGGTTATTCCCTGCTCGCGGTGGTCATGATTTCTAATCTCATGGCCATTCTGCTCCAGCACCTGGCCATCAAGCTGGGCATCGCCACGGGGCGCGACTTGGCTCAAGCTTGCCGCGACCATTATTCCACGCCCACCGTCTGGTTTCTCTGGATCGGCTGCGAAATCGCCATTGCCGCCTGCGATCTCGCGGAAGTCGTCGGTTCGGCCATTGCCCTGCAATTGCTCTTTGGCATTCCACTTGTTTGGGGCTGTATCATTACTGCGGCGGATGTGCTGGCCGTATTGTTCCTTCAAAACAAGGGCTTCCGTTACATTGAGGCACTGGTGATCGTGCTCATTGCCACCATCGCCGTCTGTTTCGCGGCCGAGTTGGTCTGGTCCAAGCCCAGCTACCTGGGCATGCTACTGGGTTTTGTGCCCAGTGCGAAACTCATCACCAATCCCGACATGCTCTACATCAGTATCGGCATCATCGGGGCGACCGTAATGCCCCATAATCTTTACCTGCACTCCTCCATCGTACAGACCCGCAAATTCGAGCAAAATTCTGCCGGCCGGGGGGAGGCCATCAAATTTGCGACCATCGATTCCACCCTGGCGCTGATGTTCGCCTTGCTCATAAACGGGGCCATTCTGGCACTGGCCGCCGCCGCATTCCATTGGTCGGGGCACCAGAATGTGGCGGCCATCCAGGACGCCTACAAATTATTAACCCCCATCCTTGGGGTCGGCGGTGCCAGCATCCTCTTTGCGGTGGCCTTGCTGGCTTCCGCCCAAAATTCCACGCTTACCGGCACCCTGGCCGGCCAGGTGGTCATGGAAGGTTTCGTCCATCTCCGCCTCCGCCCGTCCGTGCGACGGATGATCACCCGCGTGATCGCCATCGTCCCGGCGGTGGTCGTGATTGGTTATTGTGGGGAAAGCAAAACCACCCAGTTGCTCGTGGCCAGCCAGGTGGTGCTCTCCATGCAACTGGGCTTTGCCGTGTGGCCGTTGATGCGGTTCACTGGCGAAAAGGCCAAAATGGGAGAATTCGCCAATCCAGCGTGGCTCAAAATTCTGGGCTGGACGACCACCTTGGTGATCATCACTCTGAATCTCAAGCTGCTATTTGACACCTTTTTGCCGGCGGACTTGCTCAAGCTGGTTTACGGCCATTTGGGGTTAACCGTGCCCAACCAATAACCCATCATGTACCAACACATTCTCATCACGCTGGAGAACAGTGCCACGGACCAGGTTATTCTTGACCACGTGCGGCCATTGTTAACGCTGACCGGGGCAAAAGTGCTGCTGCTACATGTGGCCGATGGCTGGGCCGCCCGCCATTTCAACCAACTGAAACTCGCCGAGTCCGAGGAAATGAAGGCGGACCGCGCCTATCTTGAACTCATTGCCAGCGGCTTGCGTGCGGAGGGCTTTGCGGTGGACACCGAACTGGCGCTCGGCGACCCGCCGGCTGAAATTATCAAAGTGGCCGAACGCGGCCATTGCGACCTCATCGCCATGGCTGGCCATGGCCATCGTTTCTTCGGCGACTTGTTCCATGGCAGCACGATCACCCAAGTCCGGCACCACACCACCATCCCGATCCTCGTTGCCCGGGCGCGGAAAAAATAAGATCCCACCTTCCGGTGCTGCCGGGAACTCATCCCCAGGAATTATCCCAACCCGCGTTGACAAATCTCCTTACCTTTATAAGTCTATGCCGGCCATGTGCAGCCCAACCAAATGAAGTTCCGGCCAACGCCAATTGTTATGGTTCAGCGATATTTGCCTCTGACCCTTTCCAGCCTGGCCTGGGTTGTCATGGCAGGGTATGCCGATGAGGTAAATACCAATGCCATGGTCGCTGCCCGGCAGATTACATCCTCCCCAAATTGGAGCCTGCATGGGCAAAATACTGACATTGTGCAGGGGTATCCGGGCTTTCCGGCGGAGTATTCCGGTCCCAACAGCCTCGCCCGGGGTGGGCAGACGCGGGAAACAGTTTCGCTGGATTTAATGGCCGGGCTGCGCTTGTGGCCTGGGGCAGAAGCCCACGCAGATGGGCTGATGTGGCAGGGTTTTGGGTTGAGCAAGTCCCTGGGGGTGGATGGATTTCCCAATGGCGAGGCTTTTCGCTTGGGCACCACGGTGCCGAATGTGAATTTACCCCGCGTGTTCATTCGCCAGACCATTGGCCTCGGCGGTGAAACTGAAACCATTGCAGACGACTCGCTGCACTTGGCCAGCCAGGTGGATGTTTCCCGGGTTACCCTCACGGCCGGCCGCTTGAGTGCGAAGGATATTTTCGACAACAATAGTTACGCCAACGATCCCCGCACCCAGTTCATGAATTGGTCGCTAATGGCTAATGAGGCCTGGGATTACCCCGCCGACAGCCTTGGTTATACCCTCGGCTTCGTGGCGGAATTAAACCAGCCCCACTGGGCCTGGCGTTACGGCGTTTTCCAGGTACCCAGTGACGCCAACGGCGTATCCATGGATGACCACGTCCTTGACGCGTGGGGCATGGTAACGGAACTGGAACGACGTTTTACCCTCCGTGACCGCCCGGGGACAGTGCGGTTGCTGGGTTATTATAACCGGGCCCACATGGGCACTTATGCGGCCGCCCTCGAAGTGCCGGGCATTGATATCACGCAAACCCGCGAGGATCGCTCCAAATATGGCTTGGGGCTTAATTTGGAACAGGAACTGGCCAAAAACATCGGGGTTTTCAGCCGTTTGGGCTGGAGTGATGGCCATACGGAAGGCTGGTCTTTCAGCGATGTGGATTACACCGTAAACGGTGGTTTGAGCATCAAAGGGGAGGCGTGGCACCGGCCCGACGACACCTTGGGACTGGCTGGGGCATTCAACGGCATTTCGGGCATCCACCAGGAATTTTTTGCCGCCGGGGGCATTGGCGTACTAGCTGGCGATGGTGGGTTAACTTACGGCTGGGAGAAGATTCTCGAAACCTACTACGATATTTCCATTTGGAGGACCCTGCACGCCAGTCTGGATTACCAATACATCACCGACCCCGCCTTCAATCAGGCCCGCGGTCCGGTCTCCGTCTTCGGCGCCCGCGTTCATTGGGAGTTTTGAGGATTACTGGTTTCCCCCCGGCATTGCCACAAGATTGGCAAGGGCCGCCGTCAGGATGCCGACCAGCGCCTAATCAATGGGTGATGCCAAAGGAGCCATCGTTTTGAATTTGGCCGGTTTAGTCGGTTGTGGAGGGGAAATCTCCGTTCCGGCAGTGGCGCGGCTGCCAAACAAGTTGACAATCGTCCCACAACGGGTAACAAAGAGCCCTGTTACATGACTGAACCGATGTTTTCGTCCGGCGGGTTGCTGGCCATTTACTGTGTTTTGGTGACCCTGGCCTCCCTTGGTGGCGGCTGGCTGCTCCTTTTAATGCGCCCGACGCATACCCGACTGCAAATCGCCACGAGCTTTGTCGCCGGGCTCATGCTCGGCATCTCCCTCCTGCATTTCCTGCCCGATGCGACCGACCAGTTAAAGAGCATAGACCGCGTGGCAGGCTGGATGCTGGGTGGTTTTCTGGCGATGTTTTTTCTCCAGCGCTTCTTCCACTTTCATCATCATGACACGCCCGAGGGCGACCCGGAGGATTGCTGCCATGAGGAACCCCTGCCCGCCCCGGTGGCTCACACGGGCTGCGACCACGACCATGACCATGAACACGCTCATCAACCGCATGAACACGGGCAGGATCACGACCACGGCCTAGCTGAACCGCTCCATGCCCACACGCTGGCGGACAAATCTGCCCGGCAGCTCTCCTGGGTGGGCACGGCACTGGGCATGACCCTGCATTCGCTCCTGGATGGGCTGGCGCTGGCCGCCGCTGTCATGGCCGCCGGTCATGGTCAGGCCAAACTTGCCGGACTGGGAGTGGCCATGGTGGTCATCCTCCACAAACCCTTCGATGCCATGGCGGTCACCACGCTGATGACCGCCAGCGGCAGTTCGCGCCGGTCCCGCCACATCCTGAATTTGCTCTTCGCCCTGGCGAGCCCGCTGGGAGCCGGCCTCTTTTTACTGGGGGCCAGCCAGTTTGCGGATGCCAACGCGGTCTTTCTGGGCTGTTCACTGGCCTTCTGCGCGGGCACCTTTCTCTGCATCGCCAGCAGCGATTTGCTGCCGGAACTGCAATTTCACTCGCACGACCGTTTTAAACTCTCGGCCGCCCTCATCGCCGGCCTGACCGTGGCGATGGTGATCAAACAGCTGGAGGGCTAGCGGTTAACTCACTGATTTTGCGCTGCCAGAAACCGTTCCGCGTCAATGGCCGCCGCGCAGCCGGCGCCGGCTGAGGTGATGGCCTGGCGGTAAACGTGATCCGCACAATCGCCCGCCACAAAGACCCCCGGCACATTGGTCATGGTGGAATGCAGCCCGTGGAGGATGAACCCGTTTTCATCGGTCTTTATCTGGTGCTTGAAAATCTCGGTGTTCGGTCCATGCCCAATGGCCACAAAGACCCCGGCGCACGGCAAAATTGATTCCTCGCCGGTCTTGAGGTTTTTGAGCTTCACGGCGGTGACTTTGTCTTGCGCCACATCGAGCACTTCGGTCACGGCGGTATCCCAGATGGGCTTGACCTTGGGATTGGCCAGCAACCGTTCGGCCATAATCTTGGAGGCACGCAGTGAGTCCCGGCGGTGCACCAGGTAAATGATGGAGCCAAACCGGGTCAAATACGTGGCCTCTTCGCAAGCGGAATCGCCGCCGCCGACGACCACCAGGGGTTGGTTGCGAAAGAACGGCAGGGCCCCGTCGCAGGTGGCGCAATAGGTGACTCCCTTGGTCTCGAGCAAATCCTCGCCCGGAACGCCGAGATGCTTGTGACTGGCGCCGGTGGCAATAATCACCGTCTCCGCCTCCACCCGCTCGCCGTCCACCGTGAGCACGAAGGGGCGCTGCGAAAAGTCGGCGGCTTCGACCGTGCCAAAACTGGCGCGGGCGCCAAACCGCTCGGCTTGTTTTTGCATCCGGGTCATGAGTTCATAGCCATCGACCCCCTCGGGAAACCCGGGGAAATTCTCGACAATGCTCGTGGTGGTTAGCAACCCGCCCGGCTGCCGGCCGGTGAGCACCAGCGGCTTCAGATCGGCCCGTGCCGTGTACAACGCCGCCGTCCACCCCGCACACCCAGACCCAATAATGACAACTTTTTCCATGAGGCGCGCAGCATAACGCCCGGGTCCGGCTGTGGCAAGCCCTTGGCCGCAAGGAGGCATGATCGCGACCCGGAGGGGGGTCCGGATCGATTGGGGGGACCGGGACAGATTGCTGTTTCAGGTCTGGCTCCATTTTTCGGCCAGCCCGCAACTAGCGTGGTCGGACGAAGGCGGCATTCCCGGGAACGGTTGGCGGTTAGAATCGGCGGGTCAGCCAGACGATGGCCGGTATCAGTGGCCCGGGAGCGGAGGGTGTTGGCACGGGGTTTAGGCAAAATCATTAAATAGCATGAAAGATTATGAAATGGGCCGTTTTTGATGGTTT
>CAIZWI010000306.1 GCA_903936645.1 uncultured Verrucomicrobia subdivision 3 bacterium | reverse complement strand
TTGGTCAGCGCGGACATTCGCTCAAAGTTGGTGATACTGGCTTCATCAACGGCCGGGTTGAGGAGACCCAGCCGGTTCAAAGTACGCAATTGATTGTCAGTTATCCCGGTCCCGGGATATATGAGGTTGCCATTCAACTGACGGGTGTTGAGCCCCAGCACATAATTGGCCACTGGCGTATGGCAGGTGAGACAGTCCGCCGGGCTGGGGTAATACCAGGTTTGAGTGGTCAGGCCAGTGGCGTTAGTGATGGTGATGGTCTCGGTCAGACTGTTGCTCAAAAGGTCCGCGTCGCTGTTGTCCGCCCGCCATTTGTAGGTAACCCCGTAAACCGCGCCATTACTGTCACGCACCAACAGCCGGGTTTCCAACCGTTGAACGACCTCCGGGTGGGCGGTGTCCGTATGGAGTGAAAAGGTTTTCACAAATACCGAACCGGCCGGAAAGTTCCACGAACCGGTGGGGGCAAAGGCGATTTGCCGGTCTGGTGCGGGTGGTCCGCTGGAACCGGGCACCGTGAAATAGCGCGTCTTCAGCGCGCCATCCGACCAGAGCGGCGTATTGGGGGCATAGGGAATCAAGCCATTAGTAGGGACCATGGCAGGGGTGTTGCTGAACACACCGGTCTGCGAGAGCAAGCGCGGCAGCGCGCCCTGGTAAGTGGCCGGCATGTTTAAAAAGGCCGGCAGGAAGGCATTGGCAAGCAAGCCATAGGGCTGCCCGGTAGCAGGCAGCACGGGGAGGCTCACGGGAGCGGAGGTGGTGCTGAGACCACTGCCGTCGAACGCCACGGCCGTGAGCGCATAGTTGCCGGCCGCCAAACCGGTGGCGGTGCGGGTGTACGGCGGGCTGAAAGCACGGCCAAGCAAGGTGCCATTCGCATAAAAGTCCACCTGGCTGATGGAATTCAAGGGTGCGTCTGCATCGGCACTGAGGGTGACACTGGCGCTGGCAGTGTAAGCGGCATGATTCGTGGGGCTGAGCCAGACGACTGTGGGGGGCGGGTTGGTGAACGGATACAATTGGGTCTGCGGAATGACGGCCAGCGGTGTGGAAGGACTGCTCCAGGCCAGGACGGCCTCCGCACCGCCGGCATTCTGGTAATAATCCAGGCGAATATTGTAAAATTGCTGCGCCTGCAAGGTGATGGAACCCTGGTAGGTCGTCGGGGTCTGGTCCTGCCAGGCATCCACCAGCAACTGCCCGTTTACCCACAAGCGCACGCCGTCATCGGCGGTCACGGAGAATGTGTAGGTTTCGTTATACTGCGGTTGCACGGTGCCGAGCCAGCGGGTGGTATAGCTCGTCTGGCCGATGCGTGGGTCTGGCCCGGTGGTGTTCCAGTTAAAATTCACCACGGCGTCGGTGCGCGTGAGGGTGGGCAAGGCATTAAAGGCCAGATTCGTGAAGGCCGGGCCGGTGGTGCTGGCCCAGTATTGACCAAGCAACCCCGTGCCCGAGCCGGTCGCAGCATGGTTGATAAAACTTGCGGAGACCACCGCGCTGGCCACGGTGCCGGGGAGACTGGCCATCACTTGTAACGACCCGCTATTGGTAAGCAACAAAGCCCCCGTGTACAAGGGGGAATTCGTCGTGGGTTGGGTGCCGTCCAGAGTATAATACAGTCCAACGCCCGGCGCAGGATCGGTGAGCGTCACGGTCACCGCGTTGGTGAAAACTCCCCCGGTTGGAACAATCATGGGTGGCGGCAGAAACATACCACAACCATAAACCGAAAGTACATACTGTCCGCCCACATATACCTTGCCATTCGCCACCGTGGGAGTCGTCATTTTTACCGCTCCGCCCGGATTGTCCCGGGCCAGATTGAGGCTGCTGTTATAAAGTTCCTGTGCCAGATTGGTGGCATTGTACGCATGCAACACCGCCGGTCCGCCGCTGGCAAAGGCATCCGGCTGCAGCGACCAGGCGATGGCATTAGCCGTGCCGCTGGCCGTGATGCACGGTGTCCCGCCTGCCGCGCCGTAACTGGTGGTGGCGGCCGAGACGGGCGTGGGGTTGATCACGCCATGGCCAATCGCAAAGGCCTTCAGCACATCCCCCAGACCCTGATAATAAATCAAGCCATTGAAATAAGCCGGACAGCTCCACGTGCCGCCCACCGCATTGGGAATTTCCTGCACGATCTGGCTGTCGGCAGCCGCGTTGTATTTGCCCAGATTGTCACGGTCCAGCAGATAAATTTTGCCTTCCTTGCCGCACCCCACCAGGAGGTGCGGATGGGCGGCGCTGCCCACCGCATCCGGCAGTAGCAAGGGCCCGCCCGAGCCGAGATCCTCATCGGCGGCCGCCAGGCTGGCCTGGTTGAAGGGGGTGAAGTAATCCGCCACCCGCAGACCATTGGTGGTGGCCAGTTTCACAAAACTGTCGGCATAATCGCCACCATTGGTGCTGGCACTGAAACTGCCGTTGCCCGTCGCGAAATAAAGGTTCGTCGCGGCATCCACGCACAAGCCGTCCCCGGCCATCCAGAGCGCCCCCTCCGCGGCGTTGCCCCCAAAAGCAGTGACGGTTGCGTTCGGGGTGGTGTTGAATACAAAATTGGTCACGGGTTGCAGCGTGGTGGCATTGAAACCAATCACCCAACCATGGTAGGGATCCGTATCGGCAAAACTCCCGTACGCGAGATATACCAGGCCGCCGGCCAGCGTCAGACCTGGCCGCGCATTCTCCTGCCGCGCCGTGAAACGCACCCAGCCGTTGGTGCCGTCCACCCCCACACCCGGCACCGCCGCGGTAACCACAACCGGACTGTTCGCCAGTTCCTGACCGTTCGTCAGGCACAGGGCATGGAGGCGATGATAATAGTTGGTGGTTGCGCCCACTTCCCGGCTTAGAATATTTACATAGAGCACGCCCGCCACCGGATCGATGACCGGCGTCCCCGTGATGCCCACCTCGGGAACAATATCCAGGTAATTGCCATTGCCATAACGCTGGCCAAACTCATGATTGCTGCTGAGTGGGGCGGTGCCCGGCGTGACGTGCCACAGCACCCCGCCATTCGTGCCGGCATTGCTGTCCGCGTCCAGCGCATAAATGCTGTCATGCTCCGTGGCCACAAAGACGACATTATGCACCCCCTGGCCGGGGATGGTGAGATTCGCCACATAAAGTGGTTGCGCATACACATAACCATCAAGCGGATAACCAAACAGGCGTCCGAACGTAGTGACATTCACATTCGCCGGGCTGAGGAGGAATTCGTTGGTATTCGCGCCGCATCGGCTGTTATCGTTGTGAAAGGTGGTCACGTTCGGCAGCGCCGAATTGGGCAGCGGCAGGACCGTCAGGCTGGCTGGCTGACTGGCATTGGTACCCATGGCATTGACGGCGATGACTTGGTAATCACCCGTGTCCCCACTGCGCAGATTTGGCAGCGTCAGCGTCGGCGCCGTCTGGCCGGGCAGATTAGTGCCGTCATGCTGCCATTGCAGGGTGATCGGTTGCGAACCCGTGACCCTTACCGTAAAGGTTGCGAGCCCATTGACATAGTTGCTCGCCGCCGACGGACCCGGTTGCAGGTCAAACCGCGGGCCAGAAGCGGCATTAACCACCAGATTGAGGGCCGGACTCAGGGTCGAGCTGCTTCCATTACCAACGAGCACCGCATAACTATTGGTAGAATACGCGACGACATTCGGCAGGACCAGCGAGCTATTGGTGGCTCCGGGCAGGTTGAAACCGTTCACCTGCCATTGGAAAAAAAAAGGCGCGCGGCCGGTCGGCGATTCACTCAAGGTCACGGTGGTGCCAGCATAGACCGGATTGGCGGGCGCGGCGACGGGCAGGTTGGCCACCAGCACCGTGTTGCCCAGGCGCCACGCATCTGGCACCACGCCAGCGGTTATTTGCACCTCGTCAATAAAGCCCCGGAAGGTCTGCGGATTCATCGCGACGGCATAAGTATTGCGCCCGAGGAACAAATTCCCATTGTCCGTGGCGGGCAGTGGCAGGAAACCTGCCGGCAGATTGTTGGTGGCCGTGGCCAGGGAACCGTCGGCATTGGCGATCGTGACCCGCAATTGCCCGTTGATCCCGGCCAGCGTGTCGCACACGGCGAGGAGATAATGCCATTGGCCGTCGGCGTAATTCATACCCGTCAAATCCACCGAGTTCGTAATGCCCAGGCTGGCATTGGCGACTTTGAACCGGATGCCCCCGGCGGCGGCCTCGTTCACCTCAATGCCATAGCGAAAGGTCTGACCACTGTCCGTGCCCTGCGAAACCAGGGCCATAGTTCCCGCGCTGCTCTGGTTTCCATCCGTTGCAAAAAATGCCTCGATGGTAAATGGTCCGGTAAAATCCATTTCATCCCCATACTGGTCCTGCGGGAAGAACAGCGCGCCATCCACATTGGTGAGCGCCTCCGCATTATACGAACAACTTCCCGCGTCATGCCCGTTCACGAACATCAAGGATGCAGCATGGTTGGTCGCCAGGGGCACCGTGCTGCCGGTCAGGCCATTAAAAGTAATGAGATCATCCTCCGCCGCCGGCAGCAAGCCGGTCGTGAAAACTCCCTGCCCCAAGGCTGTGTCATTGTCCGCCACGCCAGTTAAGGTTGCGGCACCGGCGCTATTGAGCGCGGTAATCTGCGCTTCCATGCGCCAGTAGGCAACGTTGTAGGGTGGTCGGACCGTCAGTGGGGCCACGGAACTGGTTACCGCACCCCCGGTATTGGCCACCACCACCGAATAGTTCGCGCTGGCACCGGTTACGGGAAACAAGTTTAAAGTGGGCAGGGTCGCCCCAGCCAGCGGCACCCCATTGCTGAGCCACTGATAAGTGAGCGCCCCCAACCCCGCGGCAGTAACCTTGAATATCGCCGGGCCGCCCAAGTCGGTGGTCACCGGCACCGGTGGTGTGGAGATCGTGGGTGCAGGCACATTGGCGGCACTCGCCCAGGTCGTGCCCAGGTTGTAAATACTGAGGGCGAGCAGCCGCCCACCGCTGCCGGTGGCGGTCATGCCCAGTGGTTGCGGACCGGCCACGGGTGTCACGCTCATGGGCATGTAAAGGAATCCACCGTTGCCAAAAATCTCCACGGAACCCCGATCCACCAAGAAGCGCAAATGCACGATGCCGTTGCTGGGACTTAGTGTGTTGGTAAGTCCTCCGCAAGCCACCGTCTGCCGCGCGGCATCATAAACTGCGGCCGTGCCCGCCAGATTAAAGACCACCTGGTTCGTCGCCCCCGGCTGGAACTGGGTGTCCAATTCAAACGCCTCCCCGGTGATTCCCGCCAGCAGATTGCATCCATTGGTGAGTAATTGGGCTGGCCAGGTGTTGGTGGTGAGCCGGAGTTGCGTGATTTCCGCCACCGGGTTCGCATACAACCACGGACCTGCCGGTGCGGTCTGCAAAGTCAGCGCCACCGGAAAATTCATGATGGAGTTGAACGGCACCCCCGCGAAGGCAACCGTCCCCTGCGAAATGAGAATCCGGCGGCCATCGGCCGCGGGGATGTTATTAAACGTCTGGGCCGCCGCCATGCTGTTGCCCTGCCGGATCACATTCGGGCCGTTTAGCGCGGTAAAGGTATTGCCATCGAACTGGCCGGTATAATAATTGCCCGCGCCCGCCCAGAACACCCACTCTAGGTTATTGGTATTGCCGTTCAAAGGCAGTTGAAATAGCTCGGGCACCTCAATCACGTTGGGGAAGGTGAACCGGGAGGTTTGAGTCCAATGCTTGAGGTCGGTCGAAGCAAAGAAGCCGAAGTTGTTATTATTCAACCAGAGCACGAGCACCCATTTGTTTCCTGGCGCATACCACAGGACCTTGGGATCCCGGTTGTCACCACCCAGCAAGTTCGGAATAACCGGATTGTTCGTATATTTGTTCCAGGTCACGCCCTGGTCCAGACTGTAGGCCAGGCATTGGGTGAAGAGCTGGCCGGCTGACATGCGGGGATTATTGCCGTGACCCCCAGCCGCCGTGTACAGCGCCACCAAGGCGTTGGTGCCGAAACCCGCGCTGTTGTTCGCATCCACCACTGCCGAGCCCGACCACATTCCTCCCAGCCAGTCCGGATACAAAGCCTCCGTTAATTCCTGCCACTGCACCAGGTTGGTGCTCACCGCGCTGCCCCAGTGCATGTTGTCCCACGCCGTGCCATAAGGATTATGCTGGTAGTACATATGATACTGGCCTTGGTAATAAACCATCCCATTGGGATCATTCAACCAGCCCCGGCGCGCGGTGTAATGATAGACCGGCCGGGTTGCCTCCTGGTAAATCGGCGTCGTGGTCAAAATGTTGGTGGCCTGCACTAGTGCGGCCAGTTGGGGGGCGCTGGCCGCCGCTGAATCCACCCGCACAAGCAGTTCACCGGGAAAAGCAGTTAAATCCAGAAAGGCATAATAATCTGGTGCGCCATTGGTCACCAGGGCGATATTGAATTCATGCACCACCAACCCGTTCTGCACCAGTTCCACCAAGTGACTCGGGCCGGTGTAACTGACCGGCAGGTTCAAATAATGATTGGTGGCGATGAGCAAATTCGTCAGGGACGTGGAAGTCTCTGTAATCTGGTCCACATTAATGTGCCCCCAGCCATTCGTGTAAGTGTCGACAATTTGCAACTGCGCGCTCTGGTTGAAATAACCGCTCACATTCCACTGCAACCAGTCCAGCGCCTCGCGGTCACCCATGCCCACGGCGGACAGCACCACTTTCCCGCCCACCAGCAAATTCAGGCAAGTCTGGCCCCGATGGTTCCCCGCGCCGATCAGAAACCTTATGTAAGTTCGGCTGATGGTGAAAGGCGGCGAGGTCAGGGTCCCGGTGGTGGCGTCTCCGTTATAGAAGGAATTTACCAACCCTTTGCCCAGATAGCCGTTTACGGCCTGTTGCCCCGCCAGAGTGCCCTTGGCCGGGCCGGGGCCCATCGCTGCGCCGGTGACGATCCAGCTTCCGCCCGGCACCCACGTGTAATTTGTCGCCTCAAAATCCGCTAACAAAATGTCCTGCCCCGGCACCGCACCAGCCAGCCCCAGCAGCCCCAGCCAAACGAGGAGACCGATTAAAGTCGCCCTCGTCCGCCGGGTTGGGTTGGCAATCATCCGGATAAGTTACCGCCAGGCCGACTTTAATGTCCATACTTCCGCTGACCGGATTTTTGTACTGTTGGCCGGACCAAAAAATTCCACGCCCTTGCTGTCGGCCGAAGGGTAAACCAGATCCGTGAACACGCGTTGACCATTATTTACGAACACCTCCACCGAGCACGAATCCACAAACACCTGCAATTGGATCCGTCCGGAAATATTTGCCAGGGGCGCGTCATGCACGCCCGTGAATTGCGGGTCGAAATTGACGTTGCCCGACTGGGAACGATCCACAAAGACCCGGCCTTGTGTACGATCCACCCCAATGACGGTGGCTTCCCGGTCACCTTTTAAAACGTTTAAGCCCGCCACTCCCGCCACTTGCGGTGCCAGTTCCACCCTAATTTCCAGTTGCTGCCCTTGAATGTGCTGGTCCGCCAGCCAGGCATTGGCCTGCGCCAGGTTGCCCCCGTTGAAGGTAAAATGCCGGTCGCGCAAAGATTCCATTTCGCGCGCCGGTTGCTGCACCAGCCGAATGCCCTCGCTGGTCCGGCGCAACCCCACCTCCCGGGGAATGGACATCGCACTGCGCCAGGGACTGGTGGGCACCAGGCCGCCGTATTGCCAGTTACTCATCCAGCCGAGCCACAAGCGTCGACCGTCAGATTTTGGCACGTCGCTCCAGGAGACTGCCGCGTAGTAATCTTTGCCGTAGTCGAACCAGAGCGCCGCCTCCGAAGCGGAATGCGCCGGGGCATCGGCCTGGATAATTTGATCCACATTGACATGCCCCCAGCCGCCCGTGGCATGGTCCACAATTTCCAGCACGGCGTTTTGACCGGCAAATTCACGCACGTCCCAGGACCGCCAGGTCAGCCGTTCGGCATCCTGGCCCGAAGCGGTCCGCACGATCTTTCCGTCCACCCGCAGATTCATGCACGTCTCTTTTTGCGAGCCGCCTCCGATAAGGAAATTCACGTAAGGATGGGTCAAGACAATCGCTGGTGAGGTCAGCGTTCCCTGGCTGGCATCACCATGATAAAAGCTGTTGACCAGACCGTGGCCTAGGTACCCATCCACCGGGTTTTGATCCCCCAGCACGCCCTGCGCCGGGCCGGGGCCGAACGCCTCGCCGGTGGCTTTCCAATCCCCGTAATCCGGGCCTTCAAAATCAGCAATTACTTTGCCCTCCGGCACCACTGCCGGCGTTGGCTTGGGCAAGGCCGCCGCCTCCGGCGTGAAGCGGGTGCCGTCAAATTGGCCGATAAAGTATTGCCCGCCGGAGCCGCCCGCCACACTCCCCGGATTCATGTTCACCGCCAGCACCCAGCGTTTTTCGTGGGTGCCCTGCACTGGCAATTCAAATAAATCCGGGCATTCCCAAACGCCCCCCGTCGCGCCCGCCGGGCCAAACTCGCTCAACAACGTCCATTCTTTGAGGTTGGGTGAACCATAAAACTGCACCTTGTGATCGGCGGAAAGCGACACCGTCATGATCCAGCGTTTGGTCCCCTCATGCCATTGTACTTTGGGATCGCGAAAATCACGCGCGTTCAGGTTGATCACCGGGTTACCCGCGTATTTGGTCCAGGTCCGTCCTTTGTCATTGCTATAGGCAATGTTCTGGAATTGCAGATTGTCCGCCGCGCGATAGCCCGCGTAGATGGCGATCATCGGCGGCTGGCCATTAATGCCGAAACCGCTGGTGTTGTTCCAGTCCACCACCGCACTGCCGGAAAAAATCATCACCCCATCCGCCTCCGGCAAGGCCAGCGGCAAGTGCTGCCAATGGACCATGTCCGGGCTGACCGCATGGGCCCAGCTCATGTGTCCCCAAGTGTTGCCAAAGGGGTTGTATTGATAAAAAAGATGATACTCACCGGCATAATACACCAGCCCGTTTGGATCATTCATCCAGTTTTTTTCTGGCGTGAAATGAAACTGGGGCCGGAAGGGCTCGTGGTAATAATCGGCCGGCCGGGCGGGGGCTTCTGCCCGGGCTGGGGTCGGGTTGAAGCCGCTCCACGGCAGCGCCAGCCCCAGCAGGATCATTGGCAAACAGCGTTTTTCCCATTGGCGCCGGGAACGCTGGCCGGCAAGAATCAATTTCGTCATTTTAAAATTTGAGGGCAGTGAATGGCAAAGTGGGGGTGGCACCCTTTGGGTGCGGTTCAGCCGGCCGCACCAGCCGTTGGGCAAAGCGATCCGGCAACGGCGGCGTTGCCCCAGCAAACCCACACACAAAACGAGCCACCTCGTCGGCAAAATAATTAATCTCTTCCAAAGGCATCTTGCGGAGTAATCCCATGATCAGCGCCGCGGTAAAGGCATCCCCTGCGCCCACGGTGTCCACCACCTTGGTGGGCACCGAAGGACAGTCCGACCACTGGCCGTTCTGCAACAGCAGACTCCCCGCCGGTCCCCGTGTCAGCGCGACCACGTCCAGCTCAAAAGTCGCCGCCAGATTCTGCATCATGTCCCGTGGCGTTCCCACGAGCCCAAATTCTTCCGCGAGGACCGGCAGCTCGCCATCATTCAATTTTAAAACGTTGGCCAGCCGCAGGGATTGTTCAATGATCGCGCGCGTATAGTATTTTTGGCGTAAATTAATATCGAAGACCCGCAGCGTGCCCAAAGGGGCGGTGGCCACCAACTGTTGAATCGTCTGCCGCGCCACCTCACTGCGCTGGGCCAGACTCCCAAAACAAATGGCGTCGGCGGCCGCGATGGCCGCCTCGGCCGCTGGCGTGACGGCCAGCCGGTCCCAGGCGGCATTTTCGTGAATAATATATTGCGGTATGCCTTGCTCTGAAAGCGTGACCGTCACCATGCCAGTGGCCGCCAGGGGGTCGATTTGAACGGTGTTGCAGACGATTCCATGGCCCTCCAAATGTTTAAAAATGTCCGTGCCCAGCCCGTCCTGGCCCACGCGCGTGACCACGCGAGCTTCCGCCCCCAGGGCGTGAGCATGCCCGGCAAAATTAGCCGGAGCCCCACCCAGTTTCATGCCTGAAGGCAGCAAATCCCACAGCACCTCCCCAATCCCGACAATATTAAATTTCATGCGTGAACTCAGACAATTCCCAGCTTTTTCTGCATTTGCTCCAAAGGCACCCCCTTCGTTTCCGGCACCAGGGTTTTTACCCAAAGGAGTTGCAGCACCATCATGAACGCGAAAAAGGCAAACACCGCTCCCGGCGGGAAGGCGGTGACCATTTTAGGGAAAAAGGTCGTCAGCAACGCCGCAAAAATCCAGTGGGTGAAACTCCCCAGTGATTGCCCTTCGGCCCGGTGGCGGTTCGGAAATATTTCCGAGATAAACACCCAGATCACGGCGCCCTGGCCGATCGCATGCGCCGCGATGAAGGCGAAAATGCACACGGGCACAATCGCGTAATGGGCGTAAAAAAATGCCCACGATACCAGTCCCAGGGAGAGAATGTAACCAAAGGAACCAATATACAAAAGTGTGCGCCGGCCGAGCCGGTCAATCAGCCACAGGCCCACAAATGTGAAAATCAGATTGGTTACCCCAATCCCCACGGATTGCAGCAGCGCCGCCTTCGCGCCCAGACCGGTCATCTCAAAAATGCGCGGGGCAAAATACAGAATCGCGTTGATGCCCGAAAGCTGGTTGAAGAATGCAATCAGGAACGCCAGCATGATCGGCATGCGCAGACGCCAGGTCCAAAAACGGTCGGTGGCATGGCCTTCATTGGACGCCGCGGCAATCCGGTCCGCCTCCGCCTCCAGTTCGGCGGGTGTGGCCGCTGGTTCGATCAGGCGCAACACCGCCAGTCCGGCCGCCCGGTCATTCTTCCGCCCCAGCAGCCAGCGCGGACTTTCGGGCAGCGCCAGGCAACATACCGCATAAATCAACGAAGGGACGGCCGCCACTCCCAACATCCAGCGCCAGGCATTTTCACCAATGCCTGCCAGCAGGGCATTCGATAAAAAGGCCACCAGAATGCCAAATACAATATTGAACTGAAACATCCCCGCGAGGCGGCCGCGATGGGCCGGCGGGGCGATTTCCGATATATACAACGGGGCAACTACGGTTGAAATCCCAATTCCCAGGCCACCCAGGGCCCGCGCCACGATGAACGAATACACATCGTTGGCCAGGGCCGACCACAGCGCTCCCACCAGGTAGAGCATGCCTATGCACAGCAACGTGGCCCTGCGCCCAAAGCGGTCCGTGGGCCACCCGCCACAGAGGGAGCCAATCACCGTGCCGTACAGGGCGGAGGCCATGGCGATGCCATGCCAGCCGGCGCTTAAACCCCACAAGGTTTGAATTTTTTGCTCGGCTCCGGAGATGACCACCGTGTCAAACCCAAAGAGAAAACCCGCCAGGGCAGAGGTGACGGACCAAAAGAAGATACGACTGTTCATAGTTGTTTATTAGGAGTGGTTTAAGTAATTCCCATTACGATTAACCAGCCCCGGAAACTTGGCGATATATTTTTGCTTGGTTTGAAGAAATGGCCCGGGACGGTTCGTCAGGATGGACCAGCCAGCGGAACGCCCCTGGATTACTTCTCGGTTGCCGATTATTGGTCGCCCGCCGTTTGCAGAGGATCCCAAAATTTAGAATTGATCAGGCCCGATACCGCTCCGCTGGAGGGATCCACGGGTGGATTAATATCGGATTCCTTTTTGGCTTCGGCATGTCCGTCCGCAAACCCCACATTACCCACCCCCGGAAATTTCCCGCCATTATGGCGCGTGGTGTCCACACCCTCATAAGCCCCGGAACTGCTGGGCTGGTGCATGCTGGCATTGGGCCACCACAAACTCGCACTTGCCGACAAATCGGGCTTGGGCTGCTTGTCGCCAAAGACCATGCAATCCGTCGGGCGCTTGATGCCCGTGCGGCGAAAATTTGCCGAACTGGTAAATTTGTACCCGGCCACCGCCGTGTTTCCCGGCGCATTGGGAGTGCAACTCAGGAAAAAGGAATTTAAACCGTATCCCACCAGATTAAAATTAAAAGCCCAATTCCAGGTCGCCCCGGTCTTTAAAATTACCGGGCCGCTGGCTGCCGGATCATGAAAGGAATTATAGTTGTTCGTCGTCCCACCACAAATCGCCGTGCCCCACCAGTTGGTGGCTTCATCGGAAGCATCCCACATCCCATTGGCGGTGGCAAGGCAGGTGGGGAATTTGTCCCCGTTCTCATCGGTGTACATCTGGGTGAAAAGCACAATTTGCTTGAGATTGTTAAGACAGGCGATCCGGACGGCCTTTTGCTTGGCCGCCGCCAGGGCCGGCAGGAGCATCGCCGCCAGAATGGCAATGATCGCGATGACTACCAGCAACTCAATCAGAGTAAACGCACGCTGAAGAGTGGACCGGGGATGTGAGTTGTGGATTTTCATGAGATGGTTGGATTTGATGTTTGTGCCGGGGGTCATGTTAAACGATTGCAAATGCTGGTAAAGGCCGGCCCGCGGCACCCGCCCCGGGCCGGCCCAAGTGTTTCGCTGCCGATTAATGTTTGATCTTATAGAACTCCGCCGCGCCGCTCTTGGCCACGGTTGCCTGAAAGGCACCGCCGCCCAAGGCCGTCACCGTCGCGCTCAGCGGGGCATAAGTCCCATTCACCGTGGACGAACCGACCAGGGTATAACTCCCGGCCGAGGCCGCCGCGTTGCCAGTGAAGTGAATCGTCACCGTGCCACCGCTCAGGCTGATCCCGGTGATGGTCGGCGGGGTCGGGAGATATCCCAACTGGCCGGTCGCCGGGGTGATCAGGCCGGCAGAGACCTGCACTTCGTCAATCGCCCCGATGAACGTCCGCGGATCCGTGTTGCTGCCATCCACCAGTGGATAACGGTAACGGCCCACAAACAAGTTGCCCGTGACTTGATTCGCCAGCGGGCTGTAGCCAGCCGGCAAAGCGGCCGTCACATTGGTACCAGTGCCATCGGCATTCGCCACCGCCAGGCTGATGGCATTCGCCACGGAATCATATTTGGCCTGCAAATAATGCCAGTTGCCATCCGCATAGTTGGCATTGTTCAAGACCACGGATTGGATGCCGGGGTTGGTGTCTTCCCAGGAGGGGCCGGTCGGCGCCGTGCGCAGGTTGTTGACTTTGAAGCTGATCGCCCCCGGACCCGCCTGGTTCAAATTAACCCCATAGCGGAAGGTGTTGCCACCGTCCGAGCCCTGGCAGAGCAATTCCATCGGCCCATTGGCGCTCTGGTCGCCATAGCTGCGGAAGAACAATTCCAAGGTGAAATCGGTTTGGAAGTCGAACACATCCGGTCCGAGCGGGTAAAATACCACGCCATTCACGTTTTGGATGAAGGACGGATCAAAGGAATTCGTGCCCCCATTGTTGCCATTGATAAACATCGCCGTCGGCGGCACATCATTGGTCAGCCCGATGCCGCCATTGCTGCCGATGCCGCTGGGGTTGGGCGCGTCGTTGAAGGTGATCAAATCATAGATGCCACCGGGCAGGACGTCATCCACCGTGGCTTGCGGGAACGTGACCGCCTCGGTGAAGTTAAACGCCCAGCGGGTCAGCGGAATGGCTGGCACCACGGAAACCGTCATCGGCGCACTAGTCGCAGTAGCGCCACCGCAGGGGGTGGTCGCCACCACTTGGTAGGTGCCCGCTTCGGCCAGGTTGGCCGGGTACAGATTCAGCGCCAGATTGGTGGCACCCGGGAGATTAACTCCGTTCAACTGCCATTGATATTGCAGCGGACCGCCCGCCACCTGCACCGGCCAGCTGGCTGGCGAGAGATTCAACACCGACCCCACCGCCACGGCGGTGGTGGACGCCGTGTTATGAAACACCGGGGCATTGCAGGCCGCGGCATTCGCCAGCAATTTGCTGTTCGGGAGGGAGACATTCGAATAGCGCAACTGGTTGATCTCTCCGTCGAACTGTTCGTTTTGGCCTTCATCAGTACCCAGGAACACCGGGCCCTGGCTGCCGGAACCGCCCGGATTCAAGGGCACCGTGATGTAAGTGGAGGTCTCGGTGCTGGTGCCATCCTGGTTTACGACCAGCAAATCCATGGTTTCCGTCGAGGTTTGAAAGCGCGCCGCGGCATAATGCCACTGACCGTCATCCAGCCGGTGGCCGTGGTTTTGTGCCGCCGTGATGCGGCAGTCAATGCCAAAAACCGCCACGTTCCAGCTCCAGAAGCGAATGCTGCCAATATTGTTGGGGTCGCCGGTATTGTCGTTCAAAGACAAAAAGGCATACGCCGATTGGTGATGATCAAAAATCAGGAACTGCGTCTGCGTGCCGGTGGTCGCATCATTCGCCGTGTCGGATTTGAAATAAATTTCCCAGGTGAAATCGGGACCATTGAAGTTATTGCCATACGTCAGATTGTCGCAAGTCAGGCTGCCGCCCGGGCCGGCATACAAGTCGGCACCGCAATCCCAGGAGCCCGTCCCGGATTTGAAATAGTTGTTGCCATTGAACATGCTCGCCGGCGGTACGTCGGTGACATAGGTCTGCGCGCCGCCCACCGGGCCTTGAAACCAAAGATCCTGCACTGACACCGGCACACCGCTGACGGTGCCCGGAATCGTGCCCTGTCCCACATTCGTGGCCAAATCCAAAATGCCGCTGCCGCTCGGGCTCAGTGGCACCGTGGCCGCTGCGCCGAGCTGCCAATAGGCCACAGTGGTTGCGTTGGTATCTGCTTCCTGCGCGCAGGCCACCCCGGCGGCTCCAGCGCAGAGCGCGGCGGCCAGGGCCGCCGTCTGCTTGATTCTGACGTTTGCTTTCATGTTTTTGGTTTGCTGTTTGGTTGTGTTGCGGTCAACGCCCGCGCAACTGTCCGGCCCTCAACGGCAGACGGTGGAGCTCAAACCCTCGTTCAAGCTCGCGCCCGCAAAATTGCCATCGGACAAAATGTGTCGCGATGAAAACCGGTTGGTGCAGTCGCTGGGTACATCCTGATTAAACTTGTAATTGCCAAAATCGGCAAACACTGACTAGACTGGATTGTAAATAGGTGATATTACAACTTCACAAGCAGTCATTACCAATTTACCCAAAACATGAAAGCCAAGCCCAAACACCATGAAATCAGCGGCCACCTGGAAACCGAAATCGCCGCCGGCCGCTATAAGGCTGGCGACCGCCTGCCCAGCGAGGTGCAACTGGTGCAAAAGTTTGGGGTTTCCCGGCCAACCGTGGCCCGCGCCCTGCGCGACTTGGAAGCCAAAGGCCTGATTGACCGCCGGGCTGGATCCGGCACTTATGTGAGTTCCAATCAACAGCGCACCGCCGCCACCCGCATCTTGGGCTTGCTGGTGCCGGGGCTGGCCACGACCGAAATTTTCCAAATCATTTGCGGTGAAATTGCCAGCCTTGCCCGGGTCAATGATTATGGCCTGCTCTGGGGCGGTTCCACCAATCCCCGGGTGGACACTGACGCCAGCCTCAAACATGCGGAGGAAATTTGCAAACAATTCATTGAACGCAAGGTCAGCGGCGTGTTCTTTGCCCCGGCCGAGTTGCAACCGGGGCAGGAGGAGGCCAACACCCGGCTCGCCGAATCCCTGCGGGAAGCGGGCATCCCGGCCGTGCTGCTGGATCGCGATTTGCTAAATTTTCCCGAGCGCAGTGATTTCGATCTGGTGGGCATTGACAATATGGCCGGCGGCTACCTGGTGGCCCAGCACCTGATCAAACTCGGCTGTCGCCGCATCTCTTTCGTGGCCCGCCCCCTTTCGGCGGCCACCGTTAACGCCCGCATCGCCGGCGTGCGCGAAGCGTTTGTTCGCCATCGGCTTGAACCCGATCCCGGCTGGGTGCGCAACGGCGATCCCGCCGATCTCAAATTCATCCGTTCCCTCGTGGCCGGTCGCCAGTCAGACGCCTTCATTTGTGCCAACGATGATACCGCCGCGGTGTTGCTGCGCGCCTTGGAATCGCAAGGCCTGCATGTGCCCAAGGATGTGCGCGTGGTGGGCTTTGACGATGTGAAATATGCCACGCTCGTTTCCGTGCCCCTGACCACCATTCACCAGCCCTGTCGGGACATCGCCATCATCGCTTTTCAAACCATGATGAAACGGCTGGCGGAACCGTTGCTTCCCGTTCAAAGCATTACCCTCACCCCCCGGCTCGTGGTGCGTGAATCCTGCGGTGCCTATCTGCCTCGCCCCAAACTATAAAAGCGGGGTGGTCGGCTTATGGCAGCGGGGCAGCATCGAGGAGTAGCGGTCGATCTCCTTGGATGGAACGCACCCGTTCGGTGACAGCGACCACCGCCGCGCTATCAACGTGAATGGCCACCGACAGGGAAAAATGCCGGGTTTCCCCCGCCTTCAACTTCGGCACCCGGTTTGCGGCCCGTTCGCGCCGGCGCGTGGCCGGAAATCCGGTTCCCGGCTCCAACCCTGTGACATATCCCTCCGCCGCAGCCGCCAAATTTTTCCAGAGGGTCACATACGGCAATTGTTCCACCGGAAAAGCCAGGGAAACCGCCCGGTTACCGGCGGCATTTTGCAACAGGATCAAGCCCTGGCCCGCCGCGTCGGCAAGGGGCCGCAAGCAATACACCTGCTCGATAAATCCCGGCTGCGGACCAGTGTAGGCGGCAAAGTCGGCCAGCGTTTCCGCCGCCCGCGCATTAAACGGCGTCACCCGCTCCACGGCACCCAAAAAATGGGCGCCAGCACCCAACAGTGGCGGACCAAAATTAGCATGATAGATGATTTGAAATTCCTGGTCATGCGCGCCGAGATTGGTGACCGCATCCTCCACTCGAAAGGTGTTGGAGCCAATTTCCGTTGAAATGCTCGTCCACAATGACAATTGGGGACCATAAAACATGCGTTCCTCCACCAAACCGCGAATAATAATGCGCGGCGGCGGGCCGGCCTCAATGACGACCTCCACTTCCGAAGCCGGAATATTGCCAATTTTGCCATGCAAGGTCAGATCCATCTCCACCTCATCCCCCACATTGTTGCGAAACTGGTCCTTACCCGGATGCCCGGCCCATTCCAGACCGCAGCGCACCAGCCATTCATTAAATCCCTCCAGCCACCCCAACCCACCCCGACTGTCCAAATGAATGAACTGCGGGTGCACCACTTCCTTGACCGGCGAATCCCAGCCCAGCCGGACATCCCCCGACTCCACCCGCAAAATACTCATGCCCCGCGTGGGCACCACCAACATTCGCAGGCACCCATTATCTACTTCAATAACCTCCACGCCCGCCTGCCGGCCACCGCTAAGCGTGTACTTTTTGACCGACCAGGCGAAGTCCTTGGTCACCGGCAATTCCTGGTTGGTCACTGCCCAAGCTGTTTCATGGATGCCTTGCCGGGCGCTGGTTAAACAATGGCATAGAGCAGGTTTAACAATTGAACCGGCCTCGCAGGCAGCCAATGGGCGGTTTAAACTTTCGGTTGCCATAATATTGATTGGAAACCATCGCCAGAGTCAGCACAGATGTCCACTGAAAACTGATCCGCCATAGAATTCAATCAGCAAAGCATATAAAAAGCCTCAAACACAAATCCAGGGATTGGATATTATTGCGGGAGATGGGGGCAACATTCGCGGGCCCCGACCCACTCCTAAAACGGCTTTGTCACCTGCCCTTCACCGCCGGATGAAATGCCTCACCCATGGCTGGCCCAACTCTGCCCGAACATTACTTTGAGGCATTTTAAAGCCCTGATTACCCGGCACCGCATGAAATTAGACTGATAACTGCCCATCATGGCCTGCCCGGTTCCCCCATCGCCTGCTGGTAAGGATATTTAAACGCAGGCCGATAATGACGAAACTCAGCTTGCCCGCATCAACGCGCCGTGGTTAATCACACCACTCGTGCATTGACAGGGCGCACCGGCTAAATAATTCATCTTTGCACCATCGCTGGTTACGCGCACTTCGGAATAGCTTACCGTGGCGGCATCCGCCCGGTGCATACAGGTCGAAAATGGGCCGGCGGCCGGCGCGTGGGAACGGTGCAGGCGGCGCAGCCATGCCAGTGAGCCAACGCTTTTTTGCCCCGTTGCCGATTCAAAAAACCCGCCTCGGATTTGTTGGGCCTTGGCTTCGTCAAAGCCGGATGAAATCCATTGCTGCAAGCGCCACGGATGCGCCACCTGCACCAACTTTTTTAAATCCCAACGCCACTCCCGGATTTCCTGGGCCGCCGGAAAAGCACCGATGAGGCGAAAAGGATTCACCGAGCGGAGCGGCATTTGGGCCAAAACGTTGGCCGCCCCTTCGCCGGTAGCCACTGCACTAACCGCAAACACAACCTTCCCCCGGCTGACTGGGTTAATTTCCACCTGGGCGGCGATGGCGTACCAATTAATCAAGGCAAAGGCGGCTCCCGAGTCGTTAACCGAGATCCAGGTCCCGCCGCCCGGCTCGCAGGGCGCGAGAACATTTCGCCCTTGAATTAAATGCCGAATAGGTGGCAAACCGGTTGCCCGGGAAAGCTTTTCATCACGATTCATGGCCAGTGCATAGCCACGCCGCCGCGGGGAAAAAGTAACGGTGCACATGCTGTGGTGGGGGGTTAGTCGGCGGTCGGATACGTGGCGGCAAGCGCGGCATAATGGCGCCAGGCACGCCAGCCAGCCCGCAACGTCATGGGCGCACAGCCGCGCCGCCGGTTGGCCGCCCCGATGGCAAACACCAATTCCCACTGCCGAAACAAGGTGCGATACGCGGACCACAACGTGTTGCGCGCATCGTAAATGCTGGTGGCTTCGGCCGCCGCACCATTTAATTCGATAATTTGGAAATGCGTGCCCGTGCGCAAGTCCTCTTCACTCCCAAACCGGATGTCATAACGACCAATGTAGAAGCCGCTCACCTTTTGGGAGATTTCATCAATGCGCTGTTCCAGTGCAGGTGTGTTCAGTCTCATGCCGTCACGAAAGATACAGCCTTGGGCGTGGTTGCCTGCCAGCACGAGCGGTTGCGTTTCCCCCTCCGCCAGCACGTGGTATTGCCGTGAAGCCGCACGTTGCAAATAGGTTTCCGCCATGAAGCGGGCCCGGTCATCCCGCCAGATCAGTTCAGCCAAAGTTGCCTTCCCATCGCCGGTGACCACCGGAAAAACCTTTTCCGTGATGGCAAAAATACGGCCGTGGGTTTCCCCGGGAAAACGATAATAGAAAATCCCCACTTCGTGCGGACCAGCGGCAAACCGCTGCACCAGTAATTGCGCTTGGGTTGCCTGCAAATAGGCCGCGGCCTGGGCTTCATTCCGAATTAATTTGATCCCCGCGCCGCGTTGTCCCAGGTCCGGTTTTAAAATGAAAGGAAAGGAAATCTTTCGCCGCGCACAAATTTCGTGCAATGAAATGAGCCGGGCTTCCGGAGAATCACCGTCAAGCAACTCGGCCTCCGCCGTGAACTCGCCGCTTGAGCGCATCAGATCCTGCAAGGTCTTCATTTTGGATTCGCCCACGATGCCGCCCGAGAAAATTCCGGGATTGGCGGCCGTCGGCAGCATGGCCCCGCGATATTTGAGGGCCAGCCAGAGATAATATAAAGCCACGGGGGGATAGAACAACCACATGGGCCAAAATTCCCAGCGCGTCCAGCGGGCGACCTGCGTGCTGAATTTGCGGCGGTCAAATTCAGCCAGCGCCCGGCGCAGTATTTGCAAACCAACCAGCAGTCCCATCGCGCTGCCCAGCAGCCAAAAGCTGGCCGTTTTGTAGTGGCTGAACCCATGCAATATCCGCGTGCCGAAAATCTGCGTCAGAAATAAAACGGCCAGCGTCCAGACCAGCGCAGCCGCCGCGGTGATGAGTAAAAACGGGGCGGCGGGCACGCGCAAGAAGCCTGCGGCCAGATAAGTGGGCAGCCGTGCGCCGGGCAAAACCCGGCTAAAAATTAAGATCCAGGCCCCGCGCTTCCGAAACCATTCCTCACTGCGGACAACTTTGGCGGCATGCTGTTTCAAACGCGACTTTTCAAACCACGTTCGCCCGGCAAAGCGCGCCAGTGCGTAGAGGCCGACATCGCCCAGCCAAATGCCCAAAAAGCACGCCGTGAAAGCAGCGGTCCAGGTAATGGAACCATTGGCCAGCAGCAAACCAGCTCCCACCGCCGCCGCATCCTCCAGGACAAAGGTCGCGCAAAAAAATCCGGCGGCCTGCCAGAACGGCAGCCATCCGGCCAGCGTTTCGGTCGTCAATGGCAGGGCTTCGGTCATGATCCTCAGGCGGCGATTCGCGCCGCTTCGGCCTGGTGCTTGAGGGTCGACGGCGCGATGCCAAATCCGGCCGGCAGGCGCAGGCCCATGATGCCCCCCATGATCCCAATCAAAGCGTAATGGTGAACGGCATGGGCCACCGCATACATGATCTCGCGGCCCACAGTGGAGGGTGAGGCTTGTGAACCATTGGCGGAATAGCTGGTTTTACAGGTCACCATCAATGAACGGGTAACGCACAGCGGATCGAGCTGCGCATAACTGTCCATTAAATCCCGGGTCACATTCAGCGCGGCCAGGCGATCCGTTTCCACCGCGGTCCCTCGCTGGCGATAATCATAATTTAAGTCCCCGGCCGGGACCGCCTGCAGGAGCGTGTGAAAATGATCCAGGCAATGGCGCACATGCCCGCCGATGGAGGCATCAAAGGCGGCGGCCAACTTGCGGGTGTAAGCATCATTATCCATGGCCTCCAGCAGGCATTCGCCCTGTCGCAAGGTTTCCATGACCGCATTGATTAATTCCCGGTTGGTGCCAGCGTCGTTTGGATTCATTGCTTTATGAGTTGATTAAACGTGAAAGGTACGGAATCTGCCGCCGATGCAGATAGAGCGTGATGACACAGCATGCCGAAGTCACCAAAGCCAGGGCAAACAGCAACCCGCCATCATTCTGCACATTAATACCGAGAACTGTCAGGTGACATGCAATGGCGCCGCACATCGTGCCGAGCGCGAGCAAGGCCCCCAGCCAGGCTTTGCAGCGGACGAGCAGCAGCATGGCCGCCACCAACTCCACCACCCCTGAACCGTAACGCCCCCAAGGCTCCATGCCCACCTTGGTAAAAATGTACACCGATTCCGGCGCCCCGGTAAATTTAAAAAACAGGGTTTGCAATAAAATTACGGCGGCCGTCAGCCGGCATATCCAGCTCACCATCGTTTGGGTTTTGGAGAAGTGTTCCATAATAAAATTGGGTTGGACCAGGTTTGCGTTGACCGCCGATTATTTCCCTTTCTTGGCAACCAGCGCCGGCCAGTTGGCATCCGCTTTGGCCAGATTGGCCTTCGCATCTTTGTTAAAATCCTCGCGAATGGATTTGCTGTATTGCAGCAATAATTTGCCATCCACAATTTGAAAGGCATCCACATCAATTTCCACCAGTTTGTTGCGGGAGACGCCATAAGCGCAATAACCGCCAAACACGGGTTCATACTTGGCCGGATTCGCCTTGAACAAGTCCCGGTGCTCTTTGGACGCAAAAAAGTAGAGGGCGCCGTCGTGCTTGAACACAAACTTGGCGTCGCCTTTGACTGGCTTTTGGTCCGTAAAAAACGCCACGGGGTCATAGCCTTGAATGGCCAGACCGTCACGGTCCAGATTGAGGAGGGTTTTGGTTTGGGCGAAAACTGGCAGTGCCAGGCCTAATAGCAGGAGAATGAATGATAGTTTTTTCATACAATGGTTGGTCGCCGAAAGCGGCGGTTCCTTACACTTTTATTAGAATTCTTTCGGCGTGCTTAAGGAAGCGTGCCGGAGGGCCGGTTGGGCAGTCCGCTCATATTGACGAGCAGGCGGATACCCCGCTCCACTTGGTCGGGGTGTTCCCAGGGGATGAAATGATTCACCCCGGGCAGAATGATTTTGGCAAACTGATGAGCCTTGCCCAAAGCCCGGAGTTGTTGCTCCATCCAGGCCACATTTTCCACGGGCACCAGCGGGTCGCGGTCACCATGCAACATCACCACCGGGACTGCCAGCCGGACGAACAGCGTTTGCATTTGGCGGAGGTCCGCCCGCGCGGAAAGCATCTCCCGGTTACACTGGCGCAAAGCGCGTGGCAGCAGCCAGGAGGTGGCGCGCCAGCCGAAAACATACTGAACAAACCACGGTTTTTCCTGCGCCGGATCCACATCCCCCCCGATCAGCAATACCCCGCCGATTTGGTCCGGATGCTCCAAGGCGGCCAGCAGGGCAATGGGCGAACCATAACTATGCCCCACCAGTAAAACCCGGTTGGTGGTGGCGCGGGCCAACAGTGCCATCAAAGCGTCCACCTGCCCTTGCAAATGCGGCTGGTCCCCCACGGGTTTCGAAAGGCCAAAGCCCGGGCGGTCGTAAGCATAGAGATTGGCCTCCGGAAAGGGGGCCTTAAATTGAGATGCCCAAGCACCGGCACCCCCCGGGGATCCGTGGATAAAGACCAGGTTCAGCCGGCCGTTCGTGGCGGCGGATTTTTCTGCCCAACGGAGGGTAAAGCCATTGGTGGCGGTGACGTGGATCTCGGCCCCGAGCCGGGCTGGATTGTCAAATGACGCAAACATGCCGGCAAACGCAGGCAGCGCGATGAGGGCACCTAAAAGGACCACGCCCACAAGCCAGCCAGCATAGGGGGGGAACCGGAGGCGGCGCAAACGGCCAGGCGGTTTTTGGTGCAAAGGTTGGTTAATCAAAGTGTTGCTCCCGGAAAAATTTCCTCATCGGCCCACCCGCTGGTAGCTCTGCGGATCAGCCCGCAAAATCAGCAGTCCGTCCTGACATTCGACCTCGCCGGTGATTTCCACCGGTTCCGCCACCAAGTCCAGCACCTGCTGGTTCACGGGCTTGCCCGTGGCGGAAACCAGCAATAAATAAATGGCCGGGCCATCTTTCTGGCGCACTAGCAAGACAGGCGGAATGCCTCCGCTGATGCAATTGATCGCGCACGCCCGGTGCGGGAGGAGTTGACCGGGATTCATCACCCCAAAATAACATTTGCTGTCCACAATCTCACCCACGAGGGTTTGCCGGCCCAGACTCACCGTCGCCGCGCCGGTCGGCAGCGAAGCCGGACTCACCACCGTGTGGATGGATTCTGGCACGGCTTCAACCATGGTTTGCTCACCACGATAAATCAAGGTGCCTTGCAAAGTCACCATCTGCCCCGCCAAGGCGGCAAACTTCTCCCGGTCAAGACCATGCTTGAAGGGGGCGACGAGATAATAAGTGGAAAACCCCGGCTGGGTGTTCGTGGCACCCGGTCGCGGCACTAACAGATGCGGATAAGGCTCGAGTTCCAAGCGCCCGCTAAATGGCTTCAGCGTGCCCCACTCAAAAATGCTGGTCCCAATGGTGTGTTGTTGGGCCGCCAGCGCCACTGCCAGCCCAAGCCCCGCCAGCAGCAGCAACGCCACCACCCCGCGCATCCGCCGGGCCGGTCCCGTTCCCGCCCGGGCTTCCCACCCAATATAAAAATCCTCACTCATAGTTCAATCACCGCCGGTTCCGCCCGGGTGCCGGCGGGGTTCGGTTGGGGGTGTACCCACACCCGGCCGCTGTTCACCCGGACATTGAACGTGGGAACGCGCTCCACAAACGGCGGCGGCGAGGCCCCCGTCTCTGGCAAATACTGATAACCATGCCAGGGACAGGTAATACAGCCGGCCACAATTTTACCCTCCCCTAGCGGACCATTTTGGTGCTGGCACACATTGGAGACAGCCGAGATTTTTCCGGCGTATTTAAAAATGGCCACCCGTTCGCCGGAAACACACACGATCCGTGCCCGGTTATCGGGAATATCCGCCACCGCGCCGGCCTCCACCCAACCGTCAGTATCCCAGGCGTTTATGTTCCGGTCCGCCCGCACCTCCTTGAGCGCCGCCATAAAGTGCAACCCCAGCACCGTGACCAGGCCAGCCGCCAGCGCCAGCGGATAAACCAGGCTGGTTTCCGCTTGCAGCACACCAAAGGTAACATGCAAGACCAGCAGCGCATAGGCGGCATACACCAGCATGTGCAGGGCTTTCCAAACCGGCGCGCTCAAGTTGGCCAGCCAAAAATCATGGCTGGTCGCCGCCATCAGAAACAAAATCACCAGCGCCAAAAAGCCGAATACCTGGAACGGCACGCCCGCCACGGAGTGGGTGAGCGGACTGGATGCCCAGATGCTGGCGAGGGGATTCACATCCCCGCCCGCGTGGTACGTGGTGACCACCATCACCGCATGAATCAATGCCAGTAGAAACAGCGTGACCCCGGCGTGACGGCGATTATAAAGCATGGGCAGAAAGCCCGCGTTGAGGCGACAAAGCGGACCGATGCACAGAATCATGTGCAGCAAAATAAATGCGGCCGTGCCAAACGCCCGCATGAGCAAAATTTCCTCGGTAATATTCGGAAAGAGGCTTTCCGTCACCACGCCAAAGCCCAAAAGGTACAGCGCCACCCCGCCAATCAGCACCGCATCATACAGTCGTTTTTGCCGGTTCCATTGGACCGCCTGGTATTGCAGAGACATGGATTATATAAGGATCATGGGTTGAGCTCCCCAACCATGGCCGGGCGGGAGGCATCCACTATTTTATTATCGGCCAGACTGTACAGGACAAACACCCCCGGGCGGCTGGCAGCTTCGGTCGGCAGGAGCAAGGTTGGTGAGTGAAACTCGCCTAATAAGGTCGCGTTGTCCGGCAATGCATCCATCACGACCGGGCTTCCCGGCAGCCAATAAACCAACAAATCGGGTTGCAGAAAATCACGGTCTGCCGAAAAAGACAGGAGCGCCCGTGGAACCGGCGTCCGCTCCAGGAACAGCCGGACGGTTATTGAAAATTTCTGAAACAGATTCGTGCAGCACCAATCAGTCTGGTTGGTGGCTTGCCGAGCCAGCCCCTGACCCAGACCCGGCGGCAACCCGGACATGGTGGGCACTGGCACACGCAACCAGAGGCCGGTGGCCAAGGCCACCGGCAAAAAAATTCCCATGGCCAGGATGGCGCGACGATGGAGCTGGCGCAGTGGCAGGATCATGGCAAACCTTTCCGAGCGGCCTCACGATGAGCCGTGCGCTCAACGGGAGGAGTGTGCGCCCCCTTTAGCCAGCGATACAACAGCCAGGGCCAAAACGCGACCGCGCCGGGAAGGACGAGCAGGCGAAATCCCCAGCCAGCCCCCACCGCGTGCGGATCGATTCGTTGCACCCCCACGAAGGCAAAGGCAACGGCAAATAAAAGCCCCAAGAGGCCATAACCGCCGAGCAATAGCAATGCCGTGGCCATTAGAGCTTGGCCAGAGTGGCCAGGATTTCTTCCGGGGTTGTGCGGCCACCGTGGCCTTTGGTGATTTTTTCGAACTGCACGATTCCCTTGGTATCAATCACAAACGTTGACGGATAGGCCGTCTCGCCGGGTGCCTGCCACCGCAAACCGTAGCTTTTGGTGAAAGTAAAATCGGGGTCCGTGACGAACGTGAAATCTTCCGACCACCCTTTACCCTTTAGGAATTCCCCGGCGTGCGCTTGCAGATTTGCTGATGGACCGGGATATACCATTATAATGCGCGCTTTGCCCGCAAAATCCCTGGCCCGCTCGACAAACGCGTGGACTTGCCTGGTGCAAAATGGACACTGGTACCCCGGCCACCCGCGTAACACGATCAATACGACGGGCAGTTTGGCGTACTCCGCACTCAACGTCACAGACTTCGCATCCATGGTGTAAAGAGTGAAGTCCGGTAGGGCGGCCCCCACCTTTGGAGGTTCGGCGGCAGGCAAACTAACGCTGAGGGTGACAATCGCCAAAAATAACGCGACTTGGGAGCGGAAGCGGGTGGTTAAGTTCATTTTCATTTCAAGCGTTGGTCGAGCTGGAGCATGGTTCCTTACAGTTTATTTTGCCTTGAGTCTTTTTACAAAATCCACAAACCCAGCCGCCTGTTTTTCCAAGCGCTGTTCCATGTCAGTATTCGCGAATTGCCCTGCCGTATCCACCATTTTCGCAACGCCCGGAATAAACACCCGCTCCGGAAAGATATGGGCATTGCGATAGCCAAAGATGGCCTGTAATTGCTCCACCGAGCGCAGGGCGCCCCACATGCCAGCGGCCAGCCCCACCAGACACACCGGGCGGTGCTCAAAACTTTCCGGGAACGGCAGCAGGTCAATAAAGTATTTGAGAATGCCGGGAAAACTGCCGTTGTACTCCGGTGTCACCACCACCACCCCCTCTGCCGCGCGCACCGTGTCGCTGAACAGTTGAAATTCAGCGGGCTTGTGCGCATAAACGGAAGGCAAAATAATCGACGGCGGCAAGTGTGCCAGATCCAGCACCTGGACCGGCACACTCAGGGCGGAATAAATGGCCTCCAACCGGGTTACCACCTTGCGGGTATTGCTGCCAGGCCGGTTGGTGCCGCTAATAATAGCAATCATAGGGCGAAGGCTTCAGGTCGTGGGCAAAGTCTGGCTTTCGGCCGCTGCGGTCGCCCGGTCGAACCGTTTCTCCCGGAGCTTTTCCACAAACCGCGCGAACTTCGTGGCCTGCTGCAGGAGATTGCGTTCCATGACCGGTTGCAAACGGCCCGTGGCGTCCAGCAGGTTGTTCACCCCGGGCAGAAACACGCGTTCAGGAAAAACCAGCCCGTGACGGTAGGCAAAAATCTGTTGTAACTGTTCCGTCGGCCGCATGGCCCCCCAAAGACCCGCCGCCAGCCCCACAAAACAAACCGGCCGCTGGTCAAAACTTTCCGGAAACGGCAACATGTCGATAAAATACTTCAGCGCCCCGGGAATGCCCCCATTATATTCGGGCGTGACCACCACCAAGCCATCGGCCGAGAGAAGCAGGTCGATGAAAGGCTGGAAGGAGGCCGGCGTTTTATCATAGGCGGCCGGCAAATAGATTTCCGGCGGCAACTGGGCGAGATCGAGTATTTGCGCCGGCACGCCCAGGGTGGCGTAAGGTTTTTCCACATGCGTGGCCACTTTGCGGGTGTTGCTACCGGTCCGATTGGTTCCACTAATAATAACAATCATAATGTTTATATTAAATAATTTTCTAGGCTGGGTTAATGGGTGAGGCGGAAAAATGGCCGGCCCGACAGGCCGTCAAAAACTATGCCCAAGCTACCAAATGAGGGGCAAATTCGCTGGCTGGGCGGCATAAAGTAGCCCAGAGGCACGGGCATTTTCCAGCCCGAACCTGCATGATCAGCCACCTGATCGCTCCGGCGAAACGGCTTTTGGCGCTTTGCTTGCATGAGTTTGGGTCGGGGATAAAATAAAATCCTTACAAGCTTTCCCGCTTTCTTTTGAGCCAAGCGCAAACGGGGGGGGCACGTCGGGAATTGCATTTTGGGGCCGGCTTGGGATAATCACCCGGTGCCGACTGAACGTCCCAATCAACTGCCCGCAGCCCGCCCGGGGGAAGCTCCGCCAGCCACCGGTCAGCTCTCCGATCCGGAGCAGTGGGTGGACTTGCACGGGGATTACCTATTCAAATATGCCATGTTGCGCCTGCGCGACCAGGCCCGGGCGGAGGACGCCGTGCAGGAAACCTTCCTGGCGGCGCTCAAGGGCGGCAAGAGTTTTGCCGGCCGGGCGGCCGAGAAAAGCTGGTTGGTGGGGATTTTAAAAAACAAGATTTACGACCATTACCGCCAGTCCAGCCGGGAAACATCGTTTACCGACCTGGAATTCTATGCCGATGAAGAGGCAGACCGGTTTGTGCCCGACGGCCTTTTCAAGGATGGTTGGATACACGAGCTTGGCCCGCTGGATTGGGGCAGTCCCGGCGCGAGTCTGGATAGTGCCCTCTTTTGGCAAACCTTCCGGGATTGCTCCGATAATCTGCCCAAAAATGTGGCCGCCGTTTTCAACCTGCGCGAGGTGGACGGCGTGGCAAGCCAGGAGATTTGTGCGTTGCTGAACATCTCCGAAAGCAATCTTTGGGTCATGCTTCACCGGGCGCGCATGGCCCTGCGTCGCTGCCTGGAAACCAACTGGTTTGGCAAACCGGGAGTCGCCGAATGAATCCGTTGGCCAAATTGAAAATGAAGGTCGTTGTGTGGATTTGGCAGCACACACCGAATTGTGCGGAAATGTCGCGCCTGAGTTCCCGGTCGCTGGATCAGCCTTTGCCCTGGTCCACGCGCCTGCGGATGCGCCTGCATTTTCTCATCTGCACCTGGTGCCACCGCTATGCACGGCAATTAACCTTCCTCCATCAAACCGCCAGCCACGCCGACGAGCAGATCAAAACGCTCCCCCGCCTTTCCATCGAAGCCCGCAAGCGCATCCTCCAAAACCTGCAGCGTGTGAAAGGTAATTAATTGTAAGGATTCCTTCCCTCCCCCGACCAACCTTGACGCGGACAACTCGCGGTGGCTGGCAAGGCCGGACATTTGCCGCCACTGTGGGAGTTGCTCGGTTGATCCAAACCATGAATTGGTTAACGCAAATCGCCAAAACCCTCCTGCAAGGGCTGCTCGACTTGTCGCCGAATTGCAAAACGGCCGTCCGCTTGCAATCCGCTGCGCTTGAGCGCAAATTACCGTTCCGTCGGTGGTTGGGGCTGCGCTTGCATGTGCTCCTTTGCAAATGGTGCCGTCGTTATGGGCAGCAAATCAGATTAATTCGCCACACCGCCCAGACCCATCCGGATAAATGGGTGAAAACCGTGCCGCAACAGCTTTCTCCGGCGGCCCGCCAGCGAATCCAGGCAAAGCTTCGCTCCAACCAAGAATGATACCGGGGCCAGAGTTGCCTGGCCAGGCGCACCAAGCTGACCTCAAGCATGATTTTGCCATCGCTAAATCCCCTTACGAGGATAATAATTTGACCATCATGAAAACCGATCGGGCCATGCTTCGCGCCGGGGGCAGTTCCCCTGCCCTGTATGCCATCCGGCTGGCCCAAAATGCCCGGGACATAGGGGCCGCCCAAATATTGCGGTTTCAGGTCTTTAATCTGGAACTCCATGAAGGGCTGGCCCAATCCTACGCAACTGGCCGTGATGAAGATCCCTTTGACGCCGTTTGCCAGCACCTGGTTGTTGAACATCTGCCTTCGGCCAGCATCGTGGGCACCTACCGCCTGCAAACCGGGCCAAATGCCGCCGCGCACCTGGGCTATTACTGTGCCCAAGAATTCGCCTTGGCCGTGTTCGAACCCTTGCGGGCCGAATTGGTCGAATTGGGCCGGGCCTGTGTGCATCCCCAACACCGCAACCTGGTGGTGCTCGGTCTGCTCTGGAAAGGCATTGCGGAATATGCCCGGCAGCACGGTGCCCGCTACCTGTTTGGTTGCAGTTCGCTCACCTCACAAACTCCCGCGGTGGGGGCATCCGCCTATGCCGATTTATGCCGCCAGCATCTGGCTCCCCTCCCCTGGCGTGTCAACCCTTTGCCATCCTGTGCCTGTCCCCTGCACGAACTCGCCACCGAACCCGTTAAAATCCCCAAACTGCTCCGGGCCTATCTCTCCCTGGGCGCGACCATCTGCGGTCCCCCGGCGCTGGACCAAGCGTTTAAGACCATCGATTTTCTGACCCTCCTCGATTTGCAGGCCTTGACCGCGGCGGCGCGGCAGAAATTTTTGGGTGAATGAAACGCTGTCTTACCCATTCCCAGTCATCCCTGCCAGTCACGCGGATGTTCGCCGGATTAAACTCGTGGTGGGGCGATTAAATTTATGAAAGTCATTGTCACCTGCGGACCCAGTTTTGAACCGATCGATCAAGTGCGGCGCCTGACCAATTTCTCCACCGGCGAACTGGGCGTCGCTTTAAGCAATCAACTGGCCCACGCTGGTTTTGAGGTGCTTTGCCTGAAAGGCAGCGGAGCCACCCATCCCGGACCGGGGGCCCCATGCCGGGTGCACTGGTTCGACACCAATGACGACTTGCTGCATTTGCTGGAACAAGCCAGTGCTTCTGAGGATATCGCCGCTGTCTTTCACGTCGCCGCGCTTTGTGATTATAAAGTGCGCCAGGTGACCGATGAGCAAGGTCGCGCCTGCGACTCGCCCAAAATTGCCAGTCGCTCCGGGGCGCTGACCATCAACCTTGAACCCGCCACCAAGGTGATCACGAAAATGCGGAGCCTGTTCCCCCACAGCCGAATCGTTGGTTGGAAATATGAACTGGCGGGCACTCCAGCGGAGGCCTTGGCCAAAGCCGAACGCCAAATGCGGGAATGCCAAACCAATGCGTGCGTCTTGAATGGCCAGGCCTACGGCCCCGGCTTTGCCTTTTGCCGGCCCCATTTGCCCCGGCAGGAATGTGGGAATAAGACCGAATTGGTTCAGTTGTTGACGGCCTGGCTGTCAGCCAATAAATAAGCTCCGCACCCGAGCCCTGGTAAAATTCACCGGCCTCCCGGCGGCTTCTCCCGACCGGCGTTGGTTGCGCGAAGCCAAATGCCCGCCGGGTTATTTCAAAATCCGGCGCTTAACATCAAAACCAGTCATTCGTCGTCTGCCATCCCCCACCAAGGCAAGTCGGCCGGAACCAGTCACACCAAGTTGCCATCCAATCGTTACAAAAAGGTAACCCCGCCAGCATTTAATTACAGTAGAATAGACCCAGCTATTTTTACTTAATCCCATGGTGCAAAGCTTGATGGAAACCAGTCAGTTGCCCAAGGTGGCCACTGGTCCGGCGCGGGAACTCAAACCGAGTTGCGTTTTCTGGACCAATCCCACCGGGCAAATGTGCGTCCAAAATTTTCGCCCGGGGGAAAATGTTTACTACGCCCCGCACACCTATTCGGAATACACCATCGTCGTGTGCCTGGAAGGGGAAATGTTCAAAGCCCAACCCGGTGCCACTTCCTACATTGGCCGGGGCGAAACGATGTTTGGCAATCCCGGCGTGGAACATTCCAGCGGTTACCTGGCACGGGATGGCAAGCCTTGTGAAACGATTTGTCTCACGCTGGAGCCCCGCTTGGTGGCCTCGCTCACGGAGGAGTTCAAGCTGCCCCTGGTGAATGAAATTAATTGCGCTGCCTTCCTCGGAAAAGTGCAAAATCGCATTGTTCACGAATGTGCCCAGAGCATTGCCGATGAATTGCGGACGGCGCAACCCGGCCACCAAATTGTCATCGAAACCCTGGCCACCCGGCTCCTGGTGGAAACTCTGCGCTCCTGGCCCCGGGCCAATGTCACCACCATTCCCACCGACCGGCTGCCCCGCCTGCCCCGCCGGGATTTTGTGCGGGCCTATGAATTCATGCGGTGGTGCCGGAAAGAGAATTTTCGGTTGCAACAACTGTGCCAGTTTCTGGGGAGCAGCCAGGAACGCTTCACGCGTTTGTTTTTGGCTTCCACCCGGCACACGCCGGCAAGTTTTTACAACCGCATGCTGCTGGCGCGCGCCCGGGATTTATTGCTCAATGACGGCCTTTCCATCAAGGAAATTGGCTTTGAACTGGGGTTTAAAACCAGCAGCCATTTTATCGCCGCCTTTCGCCGGGAGTTTGCCACCTCGCCCCAGGAGTACCGCCAGCGGCCCGCCCTCGCGTGCGCTGGTTCCCTCCCCACCAGCCTCACAACCGAAAACTCCCGCCTGCCCAGGCAAACTGGCGGAAACAGAACACCCTATCAATTTGCGACCGCCACCGGTTAGGGTTTAGTGTCACGGCTGGCCTTTGCTCGCAGCCGGTGGGGAGCCCCACCGGCCGGAACGGAGGCCACCCAAAAATGCACCATCCATCCCGCCCCGCCGCCGGCCGCCACCACGGATTTACCCTGATCGAGCTCTTGGTGGTCATCGCCATCATCGCCATCCTGGCGGCCATGTTGCTGCCCGCGTTGAGCAAGGCCAAAGCGAAATCCCAAGGAATTTATTGTCTTAATAATGTCCGCCAGCAGGCCCTGGGCTGGGTGCTGTATTCCAGTGACGCGGCGGATAAAATTGTGAGCGTGGGCGGCGTCAGTGTGTTGCAGTTGAATCCCGAGGCGGCCGCCGCCCAACCCGGCGGCGCCTTGGCCGCCTGGGTGCTCGGAACGGTGGAACAGAGTTCCCCAGCGGATGCGGCGTGTTCCACGAACCTCCTGTGTTTGCAAAACGGGTTGCTCTACCCCTACCTGAAGGCTGTCGCTGTATACAAATGCCCGGGCGATCAAAAAACCGGCCCGGGCAGCCGCCCCACCGTCCGCAGTTATTCCATGAACCTGTGGCTGGGCACCCTGGACCCCAACGGCGAAAATGACCCCACCGGCGCCAGTGCCAGCATGACCGCCAGTGGGTTTCAGATTTTTCACCGGCAAAGCGACCTCCGCCATCCAGCCAGCACGTGGCTGGCGATGGACGAAGATCCCGCCTCCATCAATGACGGGGCCCTGGAGGTATGGCCCGTGGGCACCGAGTGGATTGATTCCCCGGCCCACTACCATAATAACAGTGGCAGCATTTCTTTTGCCGACGGCCATGTGGAGGCTCGCCAATGGAGGGATTCCGGCCTGCTCCACGATCGCGGAAACTTTTTTAGTAAAAGCCCCGAATCCTCTGATTTAAACTGGCTCCAGGCACGCACCACTGAGTTGCGGTGAACCGTTCGCGTAAAATAAATTGTTACATTTTGGTCAAATCAGTTGTCGGAAATTCAAGCGAACATTGAACTTATGCGGAAAGGGAATGCCCCGGTGCCTTGAGCGCCAAGTGAGCGGCTTGATAAAGTAAGGTTAGTGAGTTTAAATAACCAACTTAAGTCAAAAGCCGGCTCCGGCCTGTCTTGCCCGCAGTCCCGGGCATTCACCTTGATTGAACTCTTGGTGGTCATTGCCATCATCGCCATCTTGTCGGCCTTGCTGCTCCCCGCGCTGGGCAAGGCCAAGGAGAAAGCCAAAGCCGCTCAATGCCTGAACAATCTCCGCCAGATTGGCATTGCGGGCAACCTCTATGCGGACGATTACAATAACACCTTTTTTTGCAATCCGGGAGATCCTAACTGGCTGCCCAACGGGGGGGCGTGGACGCTCAATCCCCGCTCCAGCCTAACGCTGCCGCCAAACAACGATCTGGCGTATTGGGGGGTGGGTTACAAGCCCTATTTGGGACAAAAAAATGTTAACACCGTTTTTGCGTGCCCGGATGGCCAGGTAACGGATGAATGGCATGACAGCGGGTTGAATTATCCCGATGATTATTGGGCCAATTCCTCCTATGGCATGTGCGATTTCCTCATTCATACCCCGGGGGATATCGATACCAGCTATGGGGTGCACGACCAGAATTTAAAGCGCTCCTCGTACAAGAGCCCGGTCAGCACGATTTTTTGCCAGGACTCCACCGAACAGAAAAATGAAGGCCCGGATGACACCCTCGGTTTATTCCCTGGCAACACCACCATTCTTAACCAATGGGGGCCTGAGGGTAATTTGCAATCGCTGTATCCCGGCAAGGATTTGCTGGCGGGTTGGTGGCGGCACAGCAAGGGATGCCAGACGCTATGGGTTCCGGGCAATGTCAGCCGAATCCGCTGGGTGCCCCGCACCCAGGGCATAGATTACCGGTACTATACCGGGGAAGTGCCCTTGGTCATGCCGAACTTTTAAACTTATGAAACCCCTCCCCCTTGGGCGGACCCTATGGCCGTCCCTGCTCCTTGTCGCCGCTGTGGCCGGATGTTCGAAAAACAGTGCCACCGCCCTCGCGCCGGACCAAATCCCGGTGGCCGTCAACCAGGCCTTTCAACAAGCCTCCGGGGATACGAAGGCACTGGCCGGGGAAGTCGTGTCGGCGGTTCAAAGCCAGGACCCGGCCACGGCCTTCAATAGTTTGCAAAAGTTGGAACAGCAGAAAGATTTAACCCCGGAACAAAGAGCCATTGCCGCCCGGGCCATGGCCGCCACCATGCCACAATTGCAAACGGCGGCCCAAAAGGGCAACCCCACCGCCCAGGCTGTGCTCCATCGTTATTTGTCCACCCGCTAAATTTTAGTCGCACCAACTCAACCATACCATCACAACCTAAAAACCAAACACTAATGAAACGCAGCACCATCAAACTGGCCGGCGCCCTCCTCGGGGCGTTGACCTGTGCCGGCTCCCTGCTGGCACAAAATGTCGGACAATGGGATTTTGATAATGGCGATCTGACCCAAACGACGGGCGCCACTTTGGGCGATCTGGCCTATTACGACGGTCCGGCCGGACCGACCTCCACTGAAACCCTGTTCGGCAGCACCACCAATCTGGGCATTCCGAGCATCAACGGCACCAACGCCTTTGTTATGAAATTTCCCGGCGGCCGTTTGCCGGAAGGATTTTTGATGCCCACCCCGCCCGCCAACGGTGGCGGCACCCTGGTCAATCAATACACCGTGATCATGGACGTGCTTTATCCGCAGGGCGGCATTCTGCGTCCGTTGATTCAGATGGATGACGGGACTTTGGACAACATCCGCGCCTTGTGGGATATCGGCCGCACGGATGGGATCGAAGTAACCAACACGTTGGGTGGCTCCACTCTCGCCTCCGGCGTCTTTGGCACGCTGACCACCAACACCTGGTACCGGCTCGCCCTGGTGCTGGATACCACTGCCGGAACCGCCACGGTGTACACCAACGGCACCACCGTCGGCATTTTGAACTTCGGTGCGGGCAACGTCGACTCCCCGTTCGCCTTGTTTCCCGGGGATATGCTCCCCATCTTCAGCAGCACCTTCACCAATGCGCCGGGTTATGTCAACAGTGTCCAGGTCAGCGACCAGGTCCTGAGCCCCGGTGAGATGGAAGCCCTTGGCGGACCTTCCGCCGCCGGCATTCCGCTCGTGCTGCCGCCGGCCCATTCCTATATTGTTTCCCGCACCCCGAATGTGGGCGACACCGGCATTAATCCGGTGCCGGCCGTGAGTGTGGTCGTCGATCCCGGTTCCACCACCATTAATGCGGGCAGTATCAGCCTCGCCTTGGATGGTTCGGTGCTGCCGACCTCGGTGACGGCTGACGCCAACAATGCCAGCGAGTTCGATGTCAATGCCCAGGTGACCACGATCCTGGATCCGCAATCCATGCACACCCTGTCCCTCACCTACTCGGACAGCCTGCTCGGTCTGCACACCAAGAGCTGGTCCTTCACGGTGGCCAATTATCAAAACATCACCCTCCCCACGCCGATCTATTCCGAGAACTTTGACGCCGTGGCCGAAGGTTCGATGCCGGACGGTTGGTCGGTGACCAACAACACGGTGCCGCAAACCTCCGGTTATGACCTGAACAAACCCAAGTCGGATACTTACAAAGACTTTGTGGTGATCAGCAGCAATCGCCTGTCCACGGTGTTCTCCAGCCATGGCACCTATTCCAGCCCGAATCTCGGCACAGCCACCGGCAATCGCCGCCTCGTGGTTCCCCCGATCGTTTTGAATGGCAGCATTCTGGACAGCCTCGCCCACGGCAATCTGGCCTACGCCGATTCCGACCAGCGCCAAAATACCGGTGGCCAGGTCAACGTCATGTTCAGCAAAGATTACGATCTGAGCGCCCAAACCAACGTCTATCTGGCTTTCAACAGCTTGTATGAACAAAACCAGGACAACATTGGCTCCGTGGAATATTCCATCGACCAAGGCGCCACCTGGCTGCCGGCCCTGTACATGTTGGATGACGGCACCACGGATGGTGATGGTTCCGATGTGGTGACCAATGCCGCCACCGGCCAAATTGACGTGTGGGCCACCTTTGGCACCCCCCGTTCGGATCAGGCCTACGGACTCGCTTACAGCAACTTCATCGGTGCGGTGGTCTCCACCAACCTGATTCCCTACATCTCCCCCCGCCGCAATGACGATCCGATTTCCAGCAAACGCATTGAAGTCATCCGCCTGCCGCTGGCGGACAAGCAATCCCACGTGCGCTTCCGTTTCGGTCAGGCCGGCACCTCCAGCTGGTACTTTGGCATTGATAACTTCGGTCTGTACAGCATCACCACGCCGGTGATCAGCAGCCAGCCCGGCAATGCGACGGTGAACGCCAACACGCCTTACACCTTCGCCGTGACGGCCTCCGGTTCCCCGCTCACGTATCAATGGCGTTTCAATGGTGTGGCCATCCTCGGCGCCACCAATCGCACCTACACCATCGCCAGTGTGAACCCGACCAATGCCGGGACTTATCAAGTCATCGTGGGCGGGGTGACCCGCAGCGCGCCTGCCGTCCTGACGGTGAACACCACGCCGGTGCTCACGGCCGACCTGAGCGGGGAAATCGTGGACCCGGGTGCCACCGTGACCTTCACGGGGTATGCCACCGGCGGCCAGCCCCTCACCTACCAGTTGTACTTGAATGGCAGCCTGGTCTCCAGCTCCACCAGCGGCTCCTTCATCCTGAACAATGTCCAGGCGGCCAATGCCGGGAATTATCAACTGCTCGCCGTGAACAGCTACGGCACGGCGGCCGGGTCCATCGCGACCCTGCGGGTGTTTGCCGGTTCCATCAACAGCAACCTGGTCGTCCACCTGCCATTTGATGGTGACTTGAACGACACCTCAGGTCGGGGCAACCATGCCGCCTACATGACCTATGGTGCCAATGCCAGCCCGGCTCCCCGGTTCGTCCCGGGCTTGTTTGGCCAGGCGTTTGAATACACCACCACCAATGATTACTCCGACATTGAATACGCCACCCTCGGCTATCCGGCCGACCTGCAATTTGGCGCGACCAATGACTGGACGGTTTCCCTCTGGTGTAACTACACCAACCAGGGTGATGACCTGCCGTTCATTTCCAACAAGGATTGGGATAGCAGCAGCAACCTGGGCTGGGGTATCTTTACCCAATCCGGTGGTAATTACCGCGTCAACATCACCGGCCCGAATGGCGGGGCGGACAAGTTCAGCTACACCGACACGCCGCATACCTTGAAGGACGGCAATTGGCACCATGTGCTGGTGAGTGTGCAGCACGCTCCCTTCGGCCAGTCGGCTTATGTTTATGCCTACCTCGACGGCGCTCTGGTTTCCAAACACCCCCTGAGCGTGGCCGGCACGGTGGACACCTTTGGCACGCCCATCACGGATCACCAGCAGGTCTCGCTGGCCCAAAGCGAATGGGCTGTGAACATCGGCCAGGACGGCACGGGCATCTATACCGACGGCACGGGCGCCCATGATATTGACGCCAAGATTGATGACGTGGGCATCTGGCGCCGGGCCTTGACCTCCAATGAAGCCAGCGCCATTTACAATGCGGGTGTGGCCGGCAAAGACCTGTCCCAAGTCATGACGCCGTTCAAGCTGATCATCACGCTGGCCAATGGCAACGCCAACCTGTTCTGGATCGGCAGCAGCTCCTTGAAACTGCAGCAATCCACCAGCCTCAACCCGGCCAACTGGACCGATGTCCCGGCCACCCTGGGTGCCAGCTCGGCCGTGGTTCCGGTGACCGGCAGCAGCACGTTCTTCCGCCTGTCCCAATAAGTAATTGAAATCAAACCGGGTTCGGATGGCCGTCCACGGACATCCGAACCCGGTCCCTTTTTTCGCCCAACTGATTTAATGCAAAACTCTGAGCGCCCAACCAACCCGGCTCCTGCGGCCGCCGGTGCGACCCGGCTGCCACTCGGACCGGCCCATGCGGAATCCCCCGTGGGCATCCCCCCCTCCCGCGCCGCCCTGCAACTGGGCTGCATCATTCTGGGTTACATCGGGGTTTATTTGTGTCGCAAAAATTTCGCGGTCGCGGTCCCCCTCCTGCAACCCGCCTTTGGCACCGACAAGGCGCATATTGGCGCGATCGACAGCTATGCCACGATGGCTTACATGGCTGGCAAGCTGTTCTGGGGACCCAATGTAGTGGATCGTTTCGGTGGCCGCATTTGCTTTTTTGTGGTGTTACTTGGCGTCGCGCTGTTTGGCGGCCTTTCGGCCTTTGCCCTCAGCCTGCCCATGCTGGGCGCCTGTTATATGGCCAACCGCTTTTTTGGCGCGGGAGGCTGGGCCTCCATGGTGAAGCAGGTGCCGGATTGGTTTGCCCGCCGCCATATGGCGCTGGCGATGGCTTTTCTCTCTTTAAGCTTTGTATTTGGCGGCGTTTGCTCCCTGCTGCTGGCCGGGCAGATTGCCGCATTTTCTGGCAACAACTGGCGCGCGGTGATGGGGCTGCCCTCCCTGGTCTTGCTCCTGATTGCCGGTATTTGCTGGCTCACCCTGGCGCGCGACCGCCGCCGGGCGGCCACGGGGAACAAGCCGGCCGAACCCTGGACTTACCGGCGGCTTTGGGCCCTGGTGAAAATCCCCCAATTCTGGATGTTGTGCATTCTTTCTTTTACCCTGACGATTACCCGGGAGACGTTTAACGTGTGGACCGTGGATTTTCTCAAAACCGACGGCGGCAGCCAGATGACCACCCAGATGGCGGCCTTGCTGTCCACGCCCTTTGACGCCATGGGGGCGGTCGGCATCCTGGCCCTGGGCTGGTTGATGGACCGGATCACGGGCACGCAACGCAAGTGGCTGCTCTTTTCCATCCTGCTCACCGTGGCCGCCCTGACCTATGAACTCCCCGCCTTGATCCACCAGCCCCTGTGGATGGTTATTTCGGCGATTGGCCTGATCGGACTTTTTTCCTATGGACCTTATAGCCTGCTCGCCGGCGTGCTGTCCCTGGAAGTCGGTGGCGCCGACAGTGTGGCCACGGTGGCCGGTCTCGTCGACGCCTCTGGTTACCTCGCCGGCATCCTTTCCGGCTACCTCTTTGGTCACATTCTGGACTTGGGCGGTTATCATCTGGGATTCCATTGCCTGGCGTTCACCACGGTGGCCGGAGCCCTGTTATGTCTGGGCCTCAACCGGCCGGGCCAGCCCCCCACCCCCCAATTCTCCCAACCATGAGCCTCCCCACCACCACCGATCGCGACGCCCTTTTGTTCACCCCCGGCCCTTTGACCACCAGTCCGGGGGTCAAGCAGGCCATGCGGCATGATGCCGGCTCCTGGCACACTGATTTCAATGGCCGCATCCGCTGGATCCGGGAGCGGTTGCTGGCCATGGCAGAATTATCCCCGGTGGACGGCTGGGAAGCGGTATTGTTGCAGGGCAGCGGCACCTACGGCGTGGAAGCGGTCTTTGCCACCTGCGTCCCGCCCGGTTGCCGGGTCTGTGTGCTGGCCAATGGTGCGTATGGAGAGCGAATGGTGCGCATGCTGGAGCATCTGCACATCGACCATACCGTGCTCCGGAGCCCGGAATCAGAATGGCCGGATTTGTCCCTGCTGGCCGCCACGCTGGCGGCCGATCCCACCATCACCCACGTGGCGGCGGTCCATTGTGAAACCACCACCGGCATCCTCAATCCCATCCCCGAAATTGGCCGGATCGTAAAACGTCATTGCTGCCTGTTCATCGTGGATGCCATGAGCAGTTTTGGGGCGATCCCACTGGAGATCGAAAGCACCGGCATCGATTTCCTGATCAGTTCAGCCAATAAATGCCTGGAGGGTGTGCCCGGTTTTTGCTTTGTCATTGCCCGCCGCGCAGGGTTGCTGGCAAATGAAGCCCATGCCCGGTCCCTCAGCCTGAATCTGGCCGACCAATTGCGGTGCTTTGACCGGAATGGCCAGTTTCGCTATACCCCGCCCACTCATGTGCTGCTGGCGTTCGAGCAGGCCCTCCAGGAACACGCAGCGGAGGGTGGCGTGGCGGCCCGGGGGGCCCGGTATCAACGGAATCACGAAGTATTGGTGGCGGGCATGCGCGGACTGGGGTTTCAGCCATATCTTCCCCCCGCAGTGCAAAGCTTTATCATCACGGCATTTCATTGCCCGGCCGATCCCCGGTTTACCTTCGCGGAATTTTACCAAGCGCTGGCCGGGCGCGGCTTTATCATTTATCCCGGCAAAATCAGCCAGGCTGACACCTTCCGCATTGCCAACATCGGACAGCTCTTTGAAGCGGATATTCACGCCTTGCTCGCCGCCATCAGCGAGGTCACAGTCACCCTGGGCTTCAACCCCAAACCTGCCGCCGCCCTGGCGCGGTAATCCCGCCGGTCCAGGCTCCAACTCTCCAATCCATTTAATGAAAACCACCCTCCCATCCCCAGCTCCCGATGCCCTCGATGCGTTTCGCGCCGAAGGTGATTTAAATTTGTCCCCCCAGCGCCGCGTGTGGGCGGCGGAACACATCGGACCCGCCACGCAGGCGTTGCTGGATCAAGATGCCGGACATTTCCTCCATCAATCCCTTTCCACCCCCTGCCTCAACGTCCTGCGCCGCGCCGAGGGCGCTTGGATCGAGGACATCGATGGCCGGCGTTATCTGGATTTTCACGGCAATTGCGTGCATCAAGTGGGCTTTGCCCATCCCAAAGTGGTCGCGGCCGTCAAACGCCAGTTGGACGAATTGTGCTTTTGCCCCCGGCGTTATACCTGCGAACCAGCCATTGAATTGGGCGCCAAACTCACCTCCCTCGCCCCGGGGAACTTGAATCGCGTGCTGCTCTCCCCGGGCGGCACCACGGCCATTGGCATGGCCTTGAAACTGGCCCGCGTGGCCACGGGTCGCTTCAAGTTTGTTTCCCTATGGGATTCCTTCCACGGAGCCTCGCTGGACGCGGTCTCCATTGGCGGCGAGGCGGCGTTTCGGCAGGGGGTGGGTCCGTTGCTGCCCGGCTGCGAACACGTGCCGCCGGCGGAACCCATGCGCTGCCCCTTTCGTTGTGGCAAGGTTTGCAATCTGACCTGTGCGGATTACCTCGCCTATGTCCTGGAAAAGGAAGGCGACGTCGCGGCCGTGGTCGCCGAAACCGTGCGCAACACCCCGTTCATTCCGCCCCCGGAATATTGGCAGCGCATCCGGGCCGCCTGCGACAAACATGGCACCCTGTTGATTCTGGATGAAATCCCCATTGGCCTGGGGCGCAGTGGCAAACTGTTTGCGTTTGAGCATTATGGCGTTGTGCCCGACATGGTTGTGCTCGGCAAGGGCCTCGGCGGCGGCATCTTTCCCCTGGCCGCCCTCCTCACCAACGAGGCTTTGGATGTCGCCGGGCAAATGTCCCTCGGCCACTATACACACGAAAAAAATCCCGTGGCCTGCGCCGCCGCCCTGGCGACCCTGCAAGTCATCGCCGAGGAAAACCTCGTGGAACGGGCCCGCGAAATGGGGGCCTATGCCCTCGAAAAAATGCGCGAAATGGCCACCCGCCATCCCCTGATCGCCGATGTCCGCGGGCTGGGTTTGCTGTTGGGCATTGAACTGGCGGTCACGGCGCCGGATGGCCAGCGCCAGCCCGCGATTGCCCAGGCCGAAAAAGTCATGTATGAGGCGCTCAAGCGCGGCTTGAATTTCAAAGTCACCATGGGCAATGTGCTGACCCTCACCCCGGCATTAGTGATTACCCGCGAAGAAATGGACCAGGCCCTGGCCATCCTGGATGAATCCCTGCGTTTGGCCGGCACCCCAACCCCAATTTGAACCCCCTGCCCCGCTGATGAAAATAAAATTAAATCGCACACTGGCCTTGCTAGCTGGTCTCAGCCTGCTCACGCCCGCTCTGCGGGCCCAAACCAATCTGGACGAGTTGGACTGGTCGGAACCCGTGGGCCGCGCCGGCGCGGACCGGGTGGTGCTCCCGGTAAACCAGGTCATCACCCCCGCCGGCACGCAAATTGAATTGCATGGCTTGCGCCCCCAAGTGCTCGCCCTGAGCCCGGATGGTAAAATGTTGGTCACCTCGGGCAAGACCCATGATTTGCTCGTGGTGGACCCTGACCGGCAGACCATCGTCCAAACCGTGTCCTTGCCCGATGACCGGGTCATCACCAAGGTGGCCGGCGTTTCGCCGCATATCTTAAAACCAGATCGCGACGAGCAGGCCAGCTTTACCGGACTGGTATTTTCACCGGATGGCACCCGGCTGTATATGTCCAATGTCAAAGGCAGCATCAAGGTGTTTGCCGTGGGGGCGGATCACTTGCTCAAAGGCCTGGGATCCCTCGCGCTGCCCGACGCCAATGCCCCGGAGCGCCAGGAGGAAATCCCCGCCGGACTCGCCATTTCCAAAGATGGCCAGCACCTTTATGTCGCCGGAAATCTATCCAATCGTCTGCTTGAATTTGCCCTGCCGGAAGGCCGCTTCGTGCGCAGTTTTGACACGGGCATGCTGCCTTATGCCGTCGTGCTCGCGGGCCACAAGGCCTATGTCAGCAACTGGGGCGGCCGCCGGCCCGATCCCAACAGTGTCACCGGGCCCGGCGGCAAGGGCACTCTGGTGCGGGTGGATCCAGTGCGTTTTATTGCCAATGAAGGCTCGGTATCCGTGATTGATCTGGCCCAAGGTGTGGTCACCGCCGAGGTCCTCACGGGCCTGCACGCCTGCGCCTTGCAGTTGACCCCCAACGGCCGTTATCTCTGCGTGGCCAACGCCAATAGCGACACCGTCAGCGTGCTCGCCACCGCCACCGACCAAGTCGTGGAAACCATCCCCGTCCGCTGGCAGGCCCAGGACCTGTTTGGCGCCTCGCCCAACGCCCTGGCCATGGATGACGCGGGCAAAACCCTCTACGTGTGCAATGGCACCCAGAACGCCGTTGCCGTCCTGGCCTTCAAGCCCGGCAAATCCAAAATGCAGGGGCTCATTCCCACAGGCTGGTACCCCGGGGCCATCGTGTATGACCAGTCCCGCCGGCAACTGGCGGTCGCGAACATCAAAGGCACCTTGCCCGACGCGAATTACAACTTGTTCAAGCATGGTTATAATACCCATCAACATCTCGGCACCCTGTCCCTCATCCCCCTCCCCGACAAAAACAGTTTGCGGCGGGATACCGCCGTGGTGCTGCACAACTACCGGCGGGCCGTGGCCGAAAACGTCTTCGCCCCCGCCCGCGACGGCATCGCGCCCAGTCCCGTGCCGGAACGCATCGGGGAACCCTCGGTTTTCAAACATGTGATCTATATCATCAAGGAAAACCGCACTTACGACCAGGTGCTGGGCGATGTCCGGGCGGGCAACGGGGACAACCGCTTGTGCATCTTTGGGAAACAAGTGACCCCCAACCAGCATAAAATAGTGAATGATTTCGTGTTGCTGGATAATTTTTATTGTTGCGGCATTTTGAGCGCCGACGGCCATGAGTGGGCCGATTCCGCCCTGGCCACCGATTACATGGAAAAATCCTTTGCCGATTTTCCCCGCAGCTATCCGGACTTGCAGGACCATGGCGACTTTGATGCGATGGCCTATTCGCCCGGCGGCTTTATTTGGGACAACGCCCTCGCCCATGGCAAAACCATCCGCACGTATGGCGAAGGCACCGTGGCCGTGACCGCCTGGCAGGACCCCAAGAACAAAAAACCCCTGCACTTCCTCGATTATTATCACGATTTCCTCAACCACTCGCATTTAATTAATTACAGCAACTACGCTGGTGTGGCCGCCCTGCAACCCTTCATGATGACCAATTTCGTGGGCTGGAAAATGGACGTGCCGGACGTGTTCCGCGCCGAGAAAATCATCGGGGAACTCCAGGATTATGCCGCCCGCGGCACCCTGCCCAACCTGATCCTCATTGACCTCCCCAACGACCATACTTCTGGCACCGATCCCGGCCTCCCCATTCCGGCCGCCCAGGTGGCCGACAATGACCTGGCCTTTGGCCAGGTCCTGGAGGCGCTCAGCCGCACCCCGTTGTGGCGGGACACCTGCGTGTTTGCCTGCGAGGATGATCCCCAGGCCGGCTGGGACCATGTCAGCGGTTATCGCACCACCGCCTATGTCGCGAGCGCGTATACCAAACGGCACACCGTCGTGAGCGTTAATTACAACCAGACCAGCATCGTGCGCACCATCGAGCTCATGCTGGGCCTGCCGCCCATGAGCCAGTTGGATGCCACCGCCACCCCCATGACCGCCTGCTTCACCAACCAGCCGGACTTCCGCCCCTTCGCCTGCGTCACGAACAACATTCCCCTGGACCATTTGAACCCGGGCTTTTATTCCATCACGGATCCGCGGGAATTGCGCGATGCCAAGCTTTCCGCCCGGCTGCCGCTCGACAAACCAGACCAATGCCCCGAAGATGTCCTGAATCAAATCCTCTGGCATGCGCAACGCGGCTTTACCGAGCCCTACCCGCGCTGGGCCATCTCCGAAACCACCGACCCGGATGATCATTAATCCTCGGGCACGGTGGCTGACTGATAACTTATGAAATCAAAATTGTTTTTGCCGCTGATCGTGGTTGCCGGCGCGGCGGCCGCCGTGGGCCTTTATTTGTTCCAGTCCCCGCCAGGAACCGGGAGCCCCCCCCCGGCCGGCGCGTCCACCCAAGCACCGGTGGCGGCACCGGTGGTGGATCTGGCGGCCTTGCAAACGCAAGCGACGGCGGGCGACCCCGCCGCGCAAACGACGTTGGCCCGGGCCTATTTGACCGGTGGCGGGGTTAAAATGGACGTCAAAGCCGCGCTCAAATGGTTGACCCAGGCCACCAATCAAAATTATGCCGAGGCCTACGCCACGCTCGGCGAACTGGCCCAGGCTGGCCAGGGCATGCCAGTGAATCTCCCCGAGGCGGTCCGGCTCTACCAATTGGCGGCGGCGGGCGGCAGCGTGACCGCCCAATACGACCTGGCTTACCTCTACGAACAGGGCACCGGCGTGAAGCAGGATGAACAAGCGGCCGCCCATTGGTACCAGTTGGCTGCCGAGGGGGGGGACCAAACCGCCCAGTACGACCTTGGCCAGCGTTATCAACTGGGCGTGGGGGTGGCAGCCAGCCACGTCGACGCTTTTAAATGGCTCAGCCTGGCCGCTGCTCATGGCCAGCCCGATGCCACCAAATTACTGCCCTCCGTGAAAGCCCAAATGTCCGCCGAAGAACTGCGCCAGGCCACGGAGTTAATCGCCCAGTTTGTCCCCCGGCCGGCAAAATAAGGCCCGGCATTGCGCTGGCCGGCGGACGGCCGGCGGACGGTTCAATGCGGCACCAACCGCGGCGGCAGCTGGCCATTGTTGAGCCGGTGCTCGATCACTTCCAAAGCCGAGGGCAGCTCGGCCAGGTTGTTGATCACGAAATGCGCCCCCGCCTCGGCCAGTTTCCGCGTCGCCCGCTGGAGGATGCGGTGCCGTTCTTTTTCCGGCAGCGCGGCCAGCTCGCTCTCGCCCAGACTGATCAGGCTGCTGCTTTCCACCACCGCCACGGACCAAACCCCCGCGTTGCTGGCCTCGGCCACATCCGCGACGGTGTCACCCACTTTCACCACGGCGGCGGGCGGGCAAATTTTCAAAAACTCCAGATTCTTAAAGATCATCCAGGGCCAGGGACGGCCCTGGGTAACCTGATCGGCGGCAATCCAAAATTCCGGCATGTAACCCTGGCGGGCGGCGGCCGGGGCCAGAATTTCCATCAGGGGCGAGGTGTAGCCCGTCGTGGAGCCGATCCGCAAGCCCTGCTCGCGCGCAAAGGTCAGCGCTCCCTCCAGGCCCGGAATCAGTTGGGCCGAGGCCGCCACGGTTTCCAGCATGCGTCGTTCGTCAGTGCGATACAAATCATCCACGTCATGCACGTTCGGCGGGCCCCCATGCAACTGGTGCCAGACCGCCTGCACTTCCGGCAGCGCCAGCAGGGCCAGAATGTGGTCGCGCTTGTGAATGCCCATGAATTGCTGAATATGCTCGAGCGACAACGCCACCCCTTTTTCGCGAAAGGCCGATTGAAAAGCCGCGATCGGGCAGAGGCAGCCATAGTCCACCACCGTGCCGGCCCAGTCAAAAATGATTCCCTTTAACTGCATATATTTTGTGCTGGCAGCATAAGCCACGGTCCACCCCGCCCCAACCTTAAAGCATGGTCAAAAATGCGCCGTTGCACTGGCCTCAAGGCGGAAACGGAATATCCCGTCCGCTTGCGGGGGTCCGGCCGGACAGGTACGTTGAGTGCACCATCGCCTGGGCCAGCCGGACTGGCCTGGGCAATCACCCCTGTAACCGCCAAACTTTATGAGCAAAATCAAACTGGTCGTATTCGACCTGGCCGGCACCACCGTTGAGGACAACCACGCCGTCCGGGACTGCCTCTACACCGCCGCCCTGGAATTCAACCTGCCCACCACGCCCGAAGAAGTGCAGCTGCACATGGGGACGAATAAAATCCATCTCTATCAGTATATCATCGCCCGGCGCCAGGGCCGCCCCATCGCCTTCAAGGATTTCGAAAAACAGCAGGACCCGGCCACCCTCGAACTCGCCCTGCAAGTGTTTCACCGCTATGAAGCGATGATGATCAATTATTACCGCACCGAAGTCCGGGAAATCCCGGGCGCGGCCGACACGTTTCGCTGGTGCCACGCCCAGGGCATCAAAGTGGCCACCAACACCGGCTTTCACCGGGAAATCACCCAGGCCATCATGGAGGGCCTGGGCTGGCTGCGCGATGGCCTCGTGGATCTGGCCGTGGATGTGGAGCATATTCCCAATCAGCGCGGACGTCCCGCCCCTTATATGATCTTCCACGCCATGAGCCACCTCGAAATTCAAAGCGTGTCGGAGGTGGTCAAAATCGGGGACACCCCGGCCGACATGCTCGAGGGCACCAACGCCGGCTGCCGGGGCGTGGTGGGCGTCCTCACCGGCGTGCTGCCCGTGACCGCCTGGGGGCACCACCGGCACACCCACGTCATTCCCAGCGTGCGCGAGTTGCCCGCCCTCTTGGAAACGGAATTTGCCTGAACCCATGATCACCAGCAAACTGGCCGTCTTCCACGCCGCCGGCCGGCCCTTGACCCTCGAGTCCGCCCCCGTGCCGCCGTTGCAAACCGGCGAAATCTTGGTGCAGACGGAATATACAACCCTCTGCCGCAGTGATTTAAACACGTTTTCCGGCAAGCGAACCGAACCCGTCCCCACCATCTTGGGCCATGAAATGGTCGGCCGGATTGCCAGCCTGGCCCCCGGGGCGCCCGCCTTGGACTGCCGCGGGTCGGCCCTGCGGGTGGGTGACCGCGTGACCTGGGCGATTTATGCGGCCGATCCCGCCTCGCCCCTGGCCCGCCTCGGGCTGCCGCAAAAAGCCCCCGGCCTCTTCAAATATGGCCATGAGACCATCCGGCCCGGCAGCACCCTCCACGGGGGCCTGGCCGAATATTGCATCCTCCGCCGCCACACCCCGGTCATTCGCATCGACGTCCCCGTTCCCCTGCCCCTCCTCGCCTTGATCAACTGTTCCGTGGCCACCGTGGCCGGCTCCCTGCGGCTGGCCGGCCCCGTGGCTGGACGCACCGTCATCATCGCCGGTGCCGGCATGCTCGGCGTGGTCGCCTGCGCCATGTGCCGCTGCGCCGGGGCAAAAACCATCATTGCCCTGGACATTGCCGCGGACCGCCTTGCCACCGCCATCCAGTTTGGGGCGGACCACGCGTTGCATCCCAGCTCCGGCCTGGCCACGTTACCGGAACAACTGGCCAGCCAGTGTCCCGGCGAACCCGTGGCCGTGGCGCTCGATTACAGTGGTGTGCCTGAAACCATGGAGGCTTTGCTCGGCGTGCTCGGCATTGGTGGCACCGCCGTCTTCATCGGTGCAACCTTCCCCCAGCGGGCCCTGCAAATCAACGCGGAATCACTCATCCGCAAAGTCCATACCCTCAAAGGACTGCATAATTACAATGAATCCGACTTCGTGGCCGCCGTCGAATTCATGGAACAGAATTATACCCGCTTTCCCTTCGCGACCCTGGTGCACGACGAATTTGATTTGGCTTCAGTAAACGCCGCCTTTGCCCACGCCCTGAACTCCCCGGCCTATCGCGTCGGGGTGCGCATCGCCGGAGCCGCAATCCCGCCCCCCAGTTTATAAAGCCGAACGACCGGCCGGAAAATCGCGCGCCTGGCCCGATCCTCCGGCCGGCCGCATCCCTGGCGGCAAGAAAAAGGCCCGGTCAACTGACCGGGCCTTGCTATTGCATCAGGCGTACAGCGGCCCAAAATTCGCACAGGCGCGATAATCCGCCCCTTCCAAATCCGCCGTGCCAAAGGCCGCCCACGCACTGGGCCGGAATACCCGTTCCGCTTCCACGTTGTGCATGTACACCGGAATCCGCAGCATGGCCGCCAGGGTGATCAAGTCCGCCCCAATGTGACCGTGGCTGATGGATCCGTGATTGGCGCCCCAGTTGTTCATCACGCTGTAAACGTCCCGGAACGCCCCGGCACCCGTCAGGATGGGCGCAAACCATGTGGTCGGCCAGGTGGGATTGGTCCGTTGATCCAGCGCATCATGCACCTTGGCCGGCAAATCCACCGTGTAGCCCTCGGCAATTTGCAGCGCCGGTCCCAAGCCTTTGACCAAATTGAGCCGGCACATGGTCACCGGCATGCCGCCCTTGGTCAGGAACCGCGTGGACCAGCCGCCGCCCGGAAAATATTCGGTGATGGACGGATGCCAGGTGGTCGCCCCGAGGCATTTCTTGACCTCCGCCTCGCTGATTTCCCAGAAGGGTTTCATCACGGGTTTGCCCTTGTGGGATTGCTGGCCCGTGCCATCCAGGGTCGCCGGACCAGAATTGATCAAATGCAGCAGGCCATTCGCCGCCACCCCGGTCAGCTTGTGCTTCGCCACCCGCTTGACCGCTTCGGGACTCCAGTAAGTCCGCACATCGGCAAAAATCTGCGCCGTGTTCGTGAGCAAATAGCCCAGCAACATCGAAGCCCCGTTTAAACAATCATTTTCCGTGGCCACGATATACGGGGCCCGGAGGCCGTTCCAGTCGAACGAGGTATTGAGGATCGCTTCCAGAAAATCCCCGTTGGGCTGGTAATCCGTCCATTGCCGCTGCCCCTGGAATCCGGAAACAATGGCATTGTGCCCTTGAGCCTCCTCGCCAAAACCCAGTTCCGCCAGCCGGGGATTGCCCACCATCAAATCGCGGGCGATCAGCGCCATCTTCACCGATTTTTCCCATTCGCTGTCCAATTGGGTCCGCGCCCGTTTGGTCGTGGGCGAATTGTAATCCTTGCCCTCGGGACAGTTCTTTTTCACCCAGGCCAGGGCCTTGGCATATTCCTCCGGATCGAAAATCCCCTTGTCCATGCGCCGCAGAAACTCCGTCATGTCAATGGTTTCCACCCGCATGCCCAGATAATCCTCAAAGAACGGCTGGTCCACAATCGACCCGGCAATGCCCATCGAAACGCCGCCCATGCCCAAATACGATTTGCCCCGCATCAGCGCCGTGGCCAGACCCGCCCGGACAAATTGCAACACCTTGCCCTGCACATCCGCCGGAATGCTCTTGTCGCCCCCATCCTGTACCTCGCGCCCATAAATGCTAAACGCCGGCAGCCCCTTCTGGGTGTGCCCCGCCAAAACCGCCGCCAAGTAAACTGCCCCGGGCCGTTCCGTCCCGTTGAAACCCCACACGGCCTTCGGCACCGCCGGATTCATATCCATGGTCTCGGACCCATAGCACCAGCACGGCGTCACCGTCAGCGATACCCCTACGCCTTCGCGCGCAAACTTCTCCGCACACGCCGCTGCCTCCGCCACCCCGCCAATGCACGTGTCGGCAATCACACACTCCACCGGCTGGCCGTTCGGATACCGCAACGACGCCGAAATGAACGCCGCCGCCGACTTGGCCAGATCCATGGTTTGGGTTTCCAGCGATTCGCGCACGCCGCCGAGCCGGCCATCGATCGTGGGACGAATGCCAACTTTCGGCAGTTTGCCGTTAAAGAGCGATAAGGTTTGCATGAATTAAATAATTGGTTGTTGTGGCCCCATAATGACAAAGACACCGCAAACCGTAAGCCAATTCGCATGGACACGAACGGGAAAAGCTTGGACTTATCACAGGTTCCCACCGCCAGCAAGCCTCCTCCTCGCGTCGCCGCTAGGCTGAATGCGCCGCCCGGTAGGCCGTGGGGCTCGCTCCGCACAACCGCGTAAACACCCGGCTGAAATACGCCGGATCCGCAATCCCCACCGCATCCGCAATGGCCTTTACCGAATCCTGGGTTGTCAGCAGGAGGTACTGCGCTCGTTCAATGCGCCGCCGCACCAAATAATCCAGTGGCCGCACCCCCACCACCCGCTGGAATTGATCCGAAAAATAGGTCGGATGCAACTTGACCACCCGGGCCAGATCCGCCAGCCGGATGGCTTGGCGCATATGCACCTGAATGTACTCCTGCACCGCCAAAAACTGGCGGGTCACCCGCGCGTGCAGCCCCTCATGGTGCCGGGCCGATTTCAAAAATTCCGCCACCAGCAAGGTCAGCACCCCCCGCGCCTCAAAACCCGCCAGCACCCCCGCCGTGGGTTCTTCCGGCGCAGGCAACACCGGGAACCGCTTGTATTCCGCCCGGCCCGGATCAAAGCACGGCAGCTTGCGCTCCGGATAAATCGCCTCCAACCGCTGGAACAAATTCAGCCCCTCGGCCGGCGCCGGCACCTGATATTCACAGTCCAGCAAGGAGAACAAGTCAATCCCCGTGGGCAGCCGCGCGGCAAAATGCAGATGATAATGGTTAAAACCCTGCGCGCAGGCGCAATCATGCACCGCAAATGCCGGCACCAGGTGCAACTGCCCCGGCTGCAAGGAAAATTCCCGCCCATGATGCCGCACCACCGCCTCGCCCTCCAGAATCAGCCACAACCGGGAAAATGGACTGATCACATGTCGGTAATTCCACCACCGCCCCGCCTCCGTGCGCTGCACCGAGAGCACCTGCAAATCCAGGGAATTCAGCAACTCATGATTCAGCGTGCCAGCCATGCGGCCTAAATTAGTCAGTGCAGCCCGTTTTTTCGAGACGGAAAATCAGGTTTCGCCAAGCGTGAAGCCCCCCGGGAAACTGCCACCAATTCGACCCGGCGAGCGGCACTGGGCGAGGCTTCCGCGCCCTCCTGAATTTCCGCAATGACGGGGACCGGCACAAACCATTCGGCCGCGTTTAAAAACGCCAACACCGCCGCCTCTGGCTTCGGCTTCCAAATCTCGGAAAGGACATTGTTGTCCAGCAAATACGTCATTTACGGGGCAGGAATTTGACGGGGCCAATGGCCATCAAGTCTTGCAAGGCTTGTTTGCGGTCAATTTTTCGAATGGGAACAATCTCGGCGCACGGTTCGCCGTGTTCGGTTAACACCACCGTCTGACCAGCGTGAATGGCGGGACGAATCACATTGGACGTGTCCCGGCGCAGTTCAGTCAAGGTTGCCATCATAACGTTAAACTACACAAAATACACACTTTTGAAAGGTGATTCGAAACCAGCCCGGAGTAGCGGACCGGAGGCAATCAAAGGGGAACTCTCGCCCTATTAAATCTAAGGTGATTGCCGCGATCACGCCATAATCCAGGTGCCGTTTTAGCCAAATTACGCTGGACCGGCCGGATATAAACGAATATACCAGCTTTCATGAAACGTGATAAACCACCCATCCGTGACTTGTTATCCCCTAGGGCGACTTCACACATTTATGACACGAAGCACAACCATCGAGAATCGTACTCAAAAGAAACAATTGGTTTTCATAGAACCAGAGGGGATGGATTATTGGTTACAGCCCGGAGATTCGCTCGAGTTGCGAGCCGATGTTGTCACTTTTGATGCAAATTTTGAGTTTTGTATTACTGACGAGGGTTTTACTTTATTTCCGTCACGAAATATGAGTTCAATTTCTGTCCGCATGGCTGGTGTTGAATTGGAGTGCGGACACCAGAGACCAGACTCTTGGAGATGAACCAGTCATTTAAACAAGTTGACGGAAAAATCGCCTTTGGCCCGTTCAGTTTCTCTGGCGCTGTTCACACCGCGCGTCGCAACCTTCGAGATTAGGCGGGGTTCATAAACATGTGGACCATTCAAAACATCGTCCGGGTCGCCCTCATGCAAGTTGGCGTGGTAATCGCCAGCATTCTGGTGGGCGGTATTTACCATAAATGGAGTCCCCTTTCCCAACAGCCTGCCCCCCCTTCCCAAGTCTGGTGGTACGAGCATGGCGGGTTCGCCTTTGCCCTGCCGCTGATTTGGGTGGTATGCGCCCTGTATTTGCAGCGTCAGGACACCGTTTCTGACCTCATAAAATTTCTCACCTTTTGGCTGGGCGTTTTGGCCGTGGTTATCCTGGCGTTTCAGGCAGTAAATGGCTTATTGCATATTTTCGCGTCGCATATTATCGATTTTAATGCCACCCGATGAGCCCGGACTTGAAATCATCCTTGGGGCAGCCAGTCATCAGCACCACCTGGCGGTCTTGCCTCGTTCACGCCTCCCCGCCCGCGCGGTCACCCTCCCACCGTCGCCCAATGTTACGCCCGGCCACTTCTGCCCCCAAGCCAACCATGGCCCGCCAGCCATCCTCCCAAGCCGGTTTAACCCTGCTTGAGTTGCTGGTCGTGATTACCATCATCGGCCTGCTCGCCGCCCTTTTGTTGCCCGCACTGGCTCATGCAAAACGGCGGGCCCAGCGCCTCCAGTGTCTGGGGAATTTACGGCAACTGGGCACCGGCTTGCAGGTAATTCTCGCCAGTGACCATAGCTACCCTTTGGAAATCGGCGGCACCAATGGCGACGGCACCTGGATCGGCCAACTGGCCATGGAAGGGCTGGGCATTACCCAGCCCATGACCGATTATATCCGCGCGGGAGTGTGGCATTGCCCCTCCGCCGGGTGGATTAAACCCAATACGAATTCGTTGCCGATTTGTTACGGTTACAATTTTGGCGGATTGGTTTCCGATGAGTCTTCCGACCAAAATTTCGGTCTCGGCGGTCGGCCAAGCACCCGCACTCCCCTCCGCGATTCCGCCGTGACCTTTCCCGCCGACATGATCGCCCTCGGGGATATTTTCACGCAGCGGCTTGGGCTTGTCCGCGAACCCAGCTTCCCCCAAATATTGGCCGTCTACCAGCGCCACCAAGGCCGTTCCAATGTCGTCTTTTGTGACGGCCATGCCGAATCACCCTCCCTCCAGTTTTTGTTTGTCGATACCACTGACCCCGCCTTGGTGCGCTGGAACCGCGACCATCAACCCCATCGGGATTTATTACCCCCATAACCCCGTCCCCCAAATCCCCACGGGCTTGAAACCACCGGAACCGCATGTTAACCCGTTGCTGGCCCCGCCCGTTAATATCTCCAAACCATCCGGCCCGCCTTACGCTCTTGCTCCCGCATCGCAACCGCCCTCTTGACATCCTGCCCCAACCCAATTAACATCATCTGAGTAGTGTGCGTGTGGTTGTTATTACGGCGCAGCGCCACCGCAGATATCTGAGCGTGGATTCGCCAACCGCTTGGGTTGCTCTTTCACCTCCGCAGGCTCGCTCTTTGACATTCCCCCTAAAAGCGATGGTATCCAAGCCCTTCTGCCCCGCGCAACGGATGACGGAGCGCCCACACCGCACGAACATCCGACCCAATCGCACCCAATCGCACCCAATCGTGCCTTTGAAGGCCTCCCGCTAAACCGCCAAAGTGCCAGCCCACTGTCCAGCAGCCGGCGTTAACCGTGGGATACTCCCCAGAATCAAAGCGAATCAAAGCAAGTCAAAGTATAAAAATTCGCCTGACGTGTCGGGTGGCCCCCCGGGCATGCCTACCCCTCGTGCCGGTCCCCGCCCGGCTGGACCTGCCCCACCGCACGTCCGGTTCCGTCCGGCCTGTCGGAGGGGTTGATTCCCCGGTAAATCCAGGCCAATCGCACCTCATCGTGCCTTTGCTGGCTAATTGCCACCGCTTTTCTGTCCGAAAACCGTAAATTGTTTCCATTACTGAACAAATCGGTCTATATTGGGTCGAAGTTGTGCCAATTATCATGCGTTACCTGAAAACCAAGACCTTTTTTCTGGCCACCCCGGTGGTGTTGCTGGGCTTTTTCGTCATCGTGAGCTGTGCCACCGGCCAAAAAGCCGGCCCGCCCGTCAGCATTACGGTACCGGTGGGCACGTCCACCCGCAACCTCTCCCCGGGCCCCAATGACCCGCGCATCGCCTACGTAACCGCCCGTTTGCTGGAACAATTCCACTACACCCAGCGCCCCCTCGACGCCGACATCTCCCAGAAGTTTTTTGACGGCTACCTGGATTCCCTGGATCCCCGCCACGAGGATTTCCTGCAATCCGATCTCGCTGAACTGTCCGTGTACCGCACCAACTTGGACAAATTTACGACGGGCGGCCAGGGCGCGGCGGATTTGACCCCCGCTTTTGTCATCTACAAGCGCTTTCTCGAACGCCTCCAGGAACATGATGCCTACGTCCTCGACAAAGTGCAGGCCGGCCACTTCAAATTTAACACCCACGACCGCATTGCCATCGACCGCCGCCATGCGCCCTATCCCAAAGACCTTGCCGAGGCCGAGCAATTGTGGGATCAACGCCTCAAATTCGAGTACTTGCAGGACAAATTAAGCCGGGAAATTTCGCCGACCAACAGTGCCGTCATCACCGAACTGACCAAGAAGGATTACTTGGAAATTTCGACCAACATGATCAAGCACTACCAGGCGAACCTGCACATTTTCACGAACTGGGACAGCACGGATATTTTGCAGGCCTATTTGAATGGCCTCACCCATGCCTATGATCCCCACTCCGATTATTTCAACCCGGAGCACGCCCAGGAGTTTTCCATCACCATGAACCTGTCGCTCTTCGGGATTGGCGCACAGCTCATGGAGGACGATGGCTATTGCTCCATCAGCAAGCTGGTGGTGGGCGGCCCGGCCGATAAAAGCAAAAAAATTAAGGAAAAAGACCGGATTTTGGCCGTGGCCCAGGCCGACGGCCCACCGGTGAATGTGGTGGACATGGAGCTTGGCAAGGTGGTCCAGCTAATCCGTGGCCCCAAAGCCACCGAGGTCCGCCTGACCATCAGCCCGTTTGAAGACCGGGCAGCGCGGCGCATCGTCTCCCTCGTGCGGGATGAGATCAAGCTGGAGGACCAGGCCGCCAAGGCCAAACTCCTGATCACTCCCGATGGCAAAGGCGGCACCAACCGCCTCGGCGTGATCGATTTGCCGTCATTCTATGCACCGGTTGGGGACAGTTACGGCCGCTCCCTGCCCAAGTACACCTCCGTGGATGTGGCCAAATTAGTCAACAAGCTCAAAGCGGAAAAAGTCGATGGCATTATCCTGGATTTGCGCAACAACCCCGGCGGTTCGCTGGAGGAAGCCGTGAAATTGACCGGCCTGTTCATCAAGGACGGACCCGTGGTTCAGGCCCGTGCCCCGGAAGGCCCCATCAACGTGGATTCCGACACCGACACCAATATTCTCTACAGTGGCCCGCTCGTGGTCATGATCAATCGTTACAGCGCCTCGGCCTCGGAAATTGCCGCCGCCGCCCTGCAAGACTATGACCGGGCGCTGATTGTCGGCGACTCCTCCAGCTTTGGCAAGGGCACCGTGCAGAGCCTGAACCAACTGCGTCCGTTTGTCTGGCCCGCCACCCCGACCGCCACCAATGACCCCGGCGAAGTCAAAGTCACCATCCGCAAATTCTACCGGGTGAACGGCGCCTCCACCCAGTTCAAAGGCGTGATGTCCGACATCATTTTGCCCGACCCCCTTGATCACCGGACTGACATCGAAAGTGAAGCCACCCTGGAACATCCGCTGCCTTGGGACACCATCGCCAGCGCCAATTATACCAAGTTCAACATGGTCCAGGCCTACGTCCCTGAATTGGGCAGACTCTCCGCCGCCCGCATTGCCACCAACCAGGATTTCATCTACCTCCAGCAGGACATTGACCAGTTCAAAAAAATGCAGGCGGATAAAAGCATCACGTTGAATGAGCACGAGGCCATCAAGGAACGCCAGACCAACGAAGCCCGGCAAAAAGTACGCGATGACGAGCGCAACCACCGCCCCCCTGCCGCGATGCAAGTTTACGCCATCAGTCTGGCGGATGCCGATAAACCCGGCCTGCCCGCCCCGGTTTATTTCCCTGGCATAACCGAAACCAATGAAGTCAGCACCACCAACAACTCCCGGCAGGCGATTGTTCGCTATGACTTCGCGCCATCTTTCCTGGCCTTCTTTGGCACCAACAATTTGGTCAAGATCAATCCGACCAACACCTTTTACTCCGCCTTGATTACCAATGCGATTCCCCCGGACAGCACCAACCACGGCAGCCTGACCACCCAGACCATCAAAGTCAAAAACCTGCCCGATTTGGATCCGCTGTTGTTGGAAACCGGCAAGATTTTGCAGGATTACATTTCCCTGCTGTCCCAAGGAACCTCCGTGAGTAAAAATTAATTGGCGTTATGAAAACCTGGGTTGTTTTGAGCGGGGTGTTGAGCCTGGCCTTGGCCGCGTCGGCGCAAAATTACAATGCGGCAATTAATCTGGCCCATAAGGCCGTAAACAAAACCGAAGCCGCCGCCAACGCGGACCCGGACGCCCCGTCCCCGGGGGGCATGGCCCGCCCCCAGCCCGCGCAACCCATGGACCCTGCCCTGGCCGCCACCTTGCAAAACATTGCCAGTCTGCGCGCGGATTTAAATTATCTGAGCACCAACTCCACCCCTCCGGCGGCCCTGACCAATGACCTCGTAGCCGCCGCGGGTGGCACCAAGGCCTCCACCGAAACCGTGGCCAAGCTCATCGGGGATCTCGCCACTGCGGTCCATGGCAAGCCCGCCTTAAAGAGCCATTTTCAAAAATTCGCCCAATACCTGCACGCTGCCGCCAACGGGTCGCACCTCACCCCGGCTCAATTCGCCATGATCTCCGACAGCCTCGAACAAATCCTGGCCAACAATGGCGTGCCTTTTGCCGATTCGCAAGCCGTGCTCGATGACCTCAAACAATTTGCCCGCGAAACCAAATAAAGTCCCCACGGCGATCAAGTGCCCCGTGTGCAAAACCACCGGTGACTGGTTCGCCGGTGATTATGGTCCTTTTTGCTCCCGGCGCTGCCGGTTCATCGACCTCGGCAAATGGTTTAACGAAGAACAAAAAATTTCCGAACCGCTGCGGCCCGAGCACTTGGAAAAATATGCCGGCTTGCCCCCGGGCCAGCAACTGGATGTGCCGGAGACCGATTAAATATTACACCCCATGAATACTCCTCTATCCATCGAAACCGCTGATTTTGGCGGCGGCTGTTTTTGGTGCATTGAGGCCGTCTTTCGGCGGCTGCCCGGAGTGCGCTCGGTGGTCAGCGGTTACACGGCCGGGCATACGCAAAATCCCACTTACCACGAGATTTGCTCGGGCACCACTGGCCACGCCGAGGTCGCCCGGGTGACCTTTGATCCGTCCCAAGTATCCTATGCCCAATTGCTGGAAGTCTTCTGGCAGGCCCATGACCCGACCACCCTGAACCGCCAGGGAGCGGACGCCGGCACGCAGTATCGCTCCATCATTCTGGTTCATACCCCGGAGCAACAATTACTGGCCGAACAATCCAAAGCCAGGGCCGCCGCCAGTTTCCCCCAACCCATCGTCACCGAGATCATCCCGGCAACGACCTTTTACCCGGCGGAGGAATACCACCAGGAATATTACGAGGCCAATGCCCATGCCCCCTATTGCCAGGTAATGATCACGCCCAAACTGCGCAAGCTGGAGAAACAGCACCTGATTTCCCCGGCCCCGCAGACCCGGGAATAACAAAAAAGGCGATCCGTTGCCGGATCGCCTTCGCAAAAACTGCCTGGGATTACAGACCCTTGGCGATGACGTACTTCAGGAGATCGGCCACACGGTTGGAATAGCCCCACTCATTGTCGTACCAGCTCACGAGCTTGAAAAAGCTCTTGTTCAATTCGATGCCGGAACCCGCGTCAAAAATCGACGAGGACGGCGAGTGAATGAAGTCGGTGCTGACCACTTCATCGGAGGTGTATTCCAAAATGCCTTTGAGATAGGTCTCGCTGGCTTTCTTCATGGCGGCAGAGATTTCAGCGTAGCTGGTTTCCTTCACCGTTTTCACGGTGAGGTCGACCACGGAAACAGTGGGCGTCGGCACCCGGAAGGCCATGCCGGTGAGCTTGCCTTTGACCTCGGGGCAAACCAAGGCAACGGCCTTGGCGGCACCGGTGGTGGAAGGAATGATGTTGATGGCAGCGCTGCGGCCACCTTTCCAATCCTTCTTGCTCGGGCCGTCCACCGTCTTCTGCGTGGCGGTGTAGCTATGAATGGTGGTCATCAGGCCCTCGGCGATGCCGAAACCTTCCTTGAGGAGCACATGAACCACAGGGGCGAGGCAGTTGGTGGTGCAGCTCGCATTGGAAATCACATGATGCTTGGAGGCATCGTATTTTTCATGGTTCACCCCCACCACGACCGTGATGTCCTCGTTTTTGGCCGGGGCGGAAATGATGACTTTCTTGGCACCGGCAGTGATGTGACCGTAGGCCGACTTGGGATTGGTCTTGTCGGCATCGGTGAACAAACCAGTGGATTCAATGACGATGTCCACGCCCAAGGCTTTCCAAGGCAATTCCGCCGGAGTCTTGGCGCTGACCACAAACACGTCCTTGCCATCGACGACCAGCACATCGTCCTCGGCTTTTTCCGGGGCGGATTTGCGGGAGGTCACCGTCCCGGCAAAGCGGCCCTGGGTGGAATCATACTTGAGCAGGTAAGCGAGGTTGTCCGCCGGCACGATATCGCCCACGGCGACCACTTCGACGTCCTTGCCCAACAGTCCCTGTTCGGCGATGGCGCGAAAGACCAGGCGACCAATGCGACCGAACCCATTAATTGCAACTTTTACAGCCATAATTTTATATATTTTTTGACGGAATCCAGTTCCTTAAGTCAATGCGCTTATAGTACTCAGGAATCAGGGTGCGTCAACGAAGAATTCCGGGCCCGGATTGTCAAAGCCCGCGCCTTTTTTGGCCGTCCCATCCCCGCCGCCCACTGAGGCTTTTTCCGGCCTTGCCCCAGGTCGCGTTACAATTCCGTGACAACCCCGCGCACATTTGAATTTTCATTCCCAATTGTATAAAGTGAAAGGGTGAATCCAGCGGATGGCAATGCCGGGAGGGTGACCGATTTTCGAGCGATGATTGGGCACCGCGAATGTGTTCAAGCGGGCGATGCCCTGGAGGATGTTCACCGGCGTTTCGCCCAGCATCAGCAGGAATACATGGCGGTGCTGGACGGCCCCCGGCTCGTTGGCCTCTGCGCCCGCCGTCAAATCGGCATGACTCTGGGCGCGCGTTTTGGGTTTGCCATGTATTCCCGCCGGCCTGTCCGCGAGATGATGCTGCCCGCCGCCACCCAAATCCAAGTGGACGATCCGCTCGCCGAGGTGCTGGGCAAGGTTTTCACCCGCTCGGATAACTTCTTTTTTGATGACGTCATCCTGTTGGATACGGCCGGTGGTTTCCTGGGCCTCATTTTTGCGCGTACTCTGATGCGCTTGCAGCATGCCCTCTTAAAACAAAATATTCAGGAACTGGAGGTCAAGCAGGCCGAGATTAATCACAAAAACCAGGAAATGGAAAATGACCTGCGCCTTGCCAGTGAAATTCAACAGGCGCTGCTGCCCCAGCAATATCCCCAATTCCCGCCTGACGCCACCCCCGAAGCTGGCTGCTTGCAATTTTACCATCGCTACCAAGCCTCCGGCACCGTCAGCGGGGATTTTTTCCATGTGTTTCCCCTGGCCCCCCATCGCGTGGGAATATTTATTTGCGATGTCATGGGGCACGGCATGCGGTCCGCCTTTGTCACCGCCATGTTGCGCACCCTGGTGCAGGAACTCGGCCACTGGGGAGATAATCCCGGGGAACTGCTCACCCGGGTAAACACCGAACTCAAGGCCATTCTCAAGCAGACCGGCGAGCTTATCTATGCCACGGGCTTTTTCCTGATCTTGGACATCCAAACCGGCCAAATTCGCTACGCCAAAGCGGGCCATCCCGAACCCATTTGGATCCGCTCCGCCGAGGGCATCGCCCAGTCTCTGGTCTGCCCCTCCGGGGTGCGTGGGCCTGCCCTGGGTTTGTTTGAGGGCTCGCGTTATGGCACCGCCGAAGGCCGGCTGGCCGCGCAAGATTCACTGTTCTTTTTCACCGATGGACTGGTCGAATTATTCAACGAACAGGGCGAGGAATTCGGCGAAACCCATCTGCTCCGGGAACTCCTCCAACGCCAGGGAAATCCACTGCCTCAAATGATGGATGAGATTTGCTCCTGCGCGCTGGCCTTTGCCGAGAACCACCAGTTTGCCGATGACGTTTGCTTTGTGGGCCTCAAAATGAACCGGCTGGCCCTGCCTGGCGACGTCAGCGCCGGCCCCCCCGCCGCCCAACAATATGAGGTGCCTGTCTGATTAAACCGGTATTTCCCGTTCCCACTCTTATCGGTGATTGCATGAAAACTGAGCGTGATAGAACAGATGCTTTCCACCCCAGTGAATAAGTGCGCCGTGCTCCTCCTCAACTAGCCCACCCACCTACATTATCCACGGCCCGGCCGTGCCGATGACTCTTTCATCGCCCCGCCCTTTGTTTGCGATCAACACTTCAGTTTCAGCGATCCGGCGCGGGGTTGTCACCTGCCCATTTTGTTTCACGATTCAGCGCTAAACATCCGGGCGACCACTCTCTGCCCTGCCGCCGAACTAACATTTCTCTCCAAAATCGAATAATTTTCTCTAAATTTTCGGCTGCCAATTTACCTGGAATTGTACAAATTTGCTTGCCGCGACGAGCCGCTGCCTTAATGCTTGTTCCCAGCTATGGCGGCGAAAAAACAAAGCGATACCCAGATCAGCAAACGGCGGTCAGTCAAACTTTCCCCAACCGTGGAATTTGAAGCGGATGCTGCCCCCGCGCTGCCGGCTGTTCCCTCTGCCCCAGCTGATTTTGCGAAGCCCGTTCCCATTGTCGGCTTTCCGTCCGACCCCGAAGCGCCCTTGCCCGAAAAGCCGGTCGAAGGCGATACCACCACCTTCATCCGCCGCGAATCCAGCCGCTATGATGGCGATACCGCCATCAAGCTGTACCTGCGCGAAATCGGCCAGGTTAAATTATTGACCCCCGAGGAGGAAATCGAACTCGCCGCCCGGATCAAGAAGGGCGATAAAAAGGCCCGCGAACTCATGATCAAGGCCAATCTCCGCCTCGTGGTCAAAATCGCCCGCGATTACGAAGGCATCGGCCTCCCGCTCCTCGATTTGATTAGTGAAGGGAATATTGGCCTGATGAAAGCCGTCGAACGGTTTGATCCCACCAAGGGCGGAAAACTGTCCACCTACGGCTCCTGGTGGATCAAGCAATCCATCAAACGCGCCCTCGCGAACCAATCCAAAACCATTCGCCTGCCCGTCCACTTGGTGGATAAAATTTCCAAGATGCGCCGGCTCTCCATGAAGCTCACCGAGGAATTCGGCCGCGAACCCACCGACGAAGAACTCGCCGGCGAACTGGGCATCACCGTGGCGCGGGTCACGCAGATGCGCCAGGCTTCCCAGCGCCCCACCTCCCTGGACGCTCCCATTGGCGACGACGACTCCAATCTCTTTGCCGACGTGGTCGAGGACGAAAACGCCCATTCGCCTTATACCAACTTGGAGGACAAGACCGTCATCGACATGTTGCAGGACATGGTCAAGCATCTCGCCCCCCGCGAAGCCACCATCCTAAGCTATCGCTTCGGCCTGGACGGCGGCTCCGAACGCACCCTGGAGGACGTCGGCGCCAAATTTGGCGTCACCCGCGAACGCGTCCGCCAGATTCAAAACCTCGCCCTGCGCAAGCTGCGCAAAATGATTGAGAAACTCGAGGCCAACAAAAAAGAGCATTGAGTTGCCTATTAAACCATTAACTATCCAACTATTTCCCGTTTAAAGACCCTATGTCCATCGTCACCGCCTTGGAAATTGAACAGGCCATTCGCAATGTTCCCGACTTTCCCAAGCCGGGCATTCAGTTTAAGGACATCACCCCCGTGCTGGCAGATGCGCGGCTGTTCGCGGGGGCCATCGACCTCTTAACCGAGAATTACGCCCCCGGGTCGGTGGATGCAATTGTGGGCATTGATGCCCGTGGCTTCATCTTCGCCGCCGCCGCCGCGCTCAAATTGAAGGCCGGCTTCGTACCCGTGCGCAAGGTGGGCAAACTCCCATTTAAAACCATCGAACAGAGCTACGCTCTCGAATACGGCACCAACACGGTGGCCATGCACGTGGACGCCATCAAACCCGGTGCGCGAGTACTCCTGGTGGACGATCTGCTGGCCACCGGAGGAACGGCCGCCGCCGCCATCGCGCTTATGAACCAGCTCGGCGCCCATATATTGGAAGTCCGCTTCCTGATCGAATTAAAATTCTTGGACGGTCGCTCCAAATTTCCCGGCGTGCCCACGGGCTCGATTGTAGTCTACTAAGCGCCAAAATCGCGTTCAGTGCCCCCCAAGAAATTCCCGGACCAACCGGGTAAATTCCTCCGGGGCCTCCGCTTGCACCCAGTGCCCGGCCCCCTCGATGGTGACGATCCTGGCCTGGGGAAATAATTCCTGGATCACGGGCTCCCCGGCTGCCTGAATATATTCTGATTTGGCTCCCCGAATAAACATGACCGGCCCTTCATAGCGGTGCGTTCCGGTGACCGCCGCCCGCAACAGCGGATAGCGCCGGGCCAGGGCCGGCAGGTTGATTTTCCATTCAAACGTGCCATCGGCAGCCCGGCCCAAATTTTTCAGGAGAAACCGCCGCAAGTTCAGGGAGGGAATCGGACCGGCCAGAACCTCCTCAATTTCCATCCGGGACGTAAAGGAGGCCACATCCAGGGCGGTCAGCGCGGCAATGATGTCGTTGTGCAACGGGGTGTAACCGCGGGGCGAAATATCCGCCACAATCAATTGTTGCACCAAGTCCGGCCGGGTCACCGCCAACTGCATGGCCACCTTGCCGCCCATCGAGTGCCCAAGGATGTTCGCTGAGGACCAACCCTGGGCGGCCATCAATTCCGCCACATCGCCCGCCATGACGGGATAATTTATCTCGTCACTATGCGGCGACTGCCCGTGATTGCGCAAATCCGGAACGACCACATGAAACTGGTCCGCCAGCCGCGTGGCGATGCCGTGCCAGTTATCCGAGCCGCCGAATAGACCATGCAGGATAACCAGCGGGGTGCCCTGACCGTATTGTCTAAAAAACAGCTTCATTTATTATTGCTCAAATGCACAGCCTAGAATTAAAGTGATCTCGATTCGAGGGAAAGATGGAAATATCGTCAACATCAAAAAACGCAACTGCAATTGGCTCAAG
>CAIZWI010000305.1 GCA_903936645.1 uncultured Verrucomicrobia subdivision 3 bacterium | reverse complement strand
GTCAGGCGTCGCTACGCGACGCGGGGGGTGGTTGGGGTTTTAATGCGTGGGTTGAAACCCACGCCTACCATCGGGAGGTCGCTCCGCGACTGGGGGAAGGGGGGAATGAAGAAGCAAGCGGGCTTTGGGCTTTGGGCGGGGAAAAGGGGGCAGGCACGAAACATGGACGGGCGGAAGAGCACAAGCCTGGTTGGGGTTGGCAGGTATATTGGCGCGGTCAAGGGAGTGATCCATGATCCTTTGGCAGCCACCGAAGGCCCGGGGTGGGTTCTGGCACCCCGCCGGGGTGCAGGGCGTTTTGGGAACCTTACCGGGGGTGGTCGCTGCGCTCGACCCCCGGTTACTGGCTGGCAACCCTCCGGGTTGAAGGCGCAAAATTTGTGTTGGGCCATTTTGATTCAAAAGCGTCTCGATTATCAGGCCTGCGTCAGGCGTCGCTACGCGACGCGGGGGGTGGTTGGGGTTTTAATGCGTGGGTTGAAACCCACGCCTACCATCGGGAGGTCGCTACGCGACTGGGGTTGCTTGCAGCATCCAGAACCCAAGTGCTTTCACGTTCCCGTCCGCCAAAACTTCCAGCGACGGCCGATGCTCGCTTTTCCTCCTAGAGACTGGTTTAAGGTAAACAAAACCTGCCCAATAATTCGCAATATAGGGGGAGCGTGGGACTGGGGAAAAGATAAATTAGCCTTATGAAATTTGCAGGGCTATTTGACTTGTTAATGCAAGCGGGTCGCAGCATGACCCGGCGGGTCCCTCTCCCCGCGGCATTGTCTGGGCCGGCGAATTTCAACTGCCGTCCTCAATCCAACCCCTTGAAACCATGAAATTATTTGTTGCTGGAATCAGCTATAAAACCGCGCCGGTGGCGTTGCGCGAACAACTGGCCGTGCCGCCGGCCCGCCTGCGGTGTGTGGGCTGCCGGCTGAAAGTGAGCGGCGGGCTCGCTGAAACGGTGGTGTTGTCCACGTGCAACCGGGTGGAGATTTACGGGCTGGCGCATAAGGTGAATGGCAACATTGCCCCGCTCTTCAGCCAGCTCGCGGCCCGCGCGGTGGGGGTGGAAGACTATTTGTATGTGCACGAGGGCGAGGCGGCGGCCCGGCATTTATTTTCGGTGGCGAGTGGCATGGATTCCATGGTGCTGGGCGAGACGGAGATCACCGGGCAGGTCAAGCAAGCTTATCAGGCGGCACAGGAAGCGCGGCTGACGGGCAAGGTGTTGAACCGCCTCTTTCAAAAAGCCTTGCAGACGGGCAAGGAAGTGCGGACCCACACGAATGTGGGGCGCGGCGCGACCTCCGTGGGCAGCGTGGCGGTGGAATTGACGGAGAAAATCTTCAGCGGCGGTCTGGCCAGGCAAACGGTGATGATTATTGGCGCGGGCAAAATGGGCGAAGCCTGCATCCGGCACCTGGCCAAGCGCGGGGCCAAGTCGGTGCTGGTTTCCAACCGGTCCTTTGAACGGGCCGAAAATCTGGCGGCGGAATTCGGCGGCCGGGCGATCCGGTTTGATGATTGCATCAAGACCATGGCGGAAGCGGACATTGTGGTGAGTTCCACGGGCTGTCCCCAGACGATCTTAAACCGGGCGGACCTGGAGGCGGTGATGCAACACCGGGCGGGCCGGCCGCTGGTGCTGGTGGACATCGCGGTGCCGCGGGACATTGATCCGGACGTGCAAATGGTGCCGAATGTTTATCTCTACAACATTGACGATCTGGAGGCCATCGTGCGGGAGAACGTCAAGAACCGCTCGCAGGAGCTGACCCAGTGCCAGTCGATCATCGAGACGGAAGTGGCCGCGGTCATGAATAAAATTTTTCCGGCTCCCAAGGAAGCTTGCTGTCCCCCGGTGCGTCCGGTGCGGGATTGGAGCTTTGCGGGCGCCCCCCTGTGTGCTGCGTGATGAATCCTCACCTCCATCCACGGCCGAGCTGCCGGACCGCCCTGCGCACTGGCGCACGTGGCGGCTGGGCGCGGTCGTTGATGGCTCTGCGCCACCCCCCTTTCAGCGAACGAATCGAGCATTGTGTTCCATGCTTGGTTTTTCGATGGAACCGCCGGTCATTGATTAATGACGGCGATCAACAACCTCCAACCAAGCAAGACACATCCAGCACACCATACAGTTGCCCATGAACGGCCAGGAATGAACGGGGGGGCCAGCCGGGCCCGCACCGACATGCCTGACGATTTAACCAAGACGGTATACCACCAAACTAACCTATGAAACAAACAAGTCCATATTGGAAGATGTCAGCCAGCCTGGCGGCGGCGGCGCTGACATGGATCGGCAGCATGCCGGCGGCCCAAGCGGCCGCGACCCCACTGACCGGTTACCTCTCGCTGCGTCCCCTGACGCACACCGAAATTAACAACTTCAACACCAACGGCGCGCGCTGGCAGTTTTCCGGCGGGCTCAAAACTGTTGGCGTTGGCGAGCCGGCTTATCTGGAAGCCTATGCTAATATCAAGCTCAATCCAGCCGCGATAACCAATGTCACCTGGACCCTGGTCAGCAAGCCGGCCGGTTCCTCGGCCTTTATTGACGTCAGTCCACTGACCACGAATGTGGGAATATATTATACGGCCGATGCATTGATTTACCAGATTGCGGGCCGGGCGATGTTGCGTCCGGACGTCGTGGGGAAATACACCGTCAATTTGAATCTGGCGGCTTCCGGCGGCAGTGGCTCGACCAATGTGGCCATCGACATCACGGGAGCAACGTATCTGGGAGCCACGGCGTGTGCCGCCTGCCATAGTGGATATTTCCCCGGCATTTCGAGCGTTTATCCGACCTATACCAACACCCCGCATGCCAGTTTCTTCACCAAAGCCATTCAAGGCCTGGAAAGCAGCCACTACAATTCCAGCTGTATTGAATGCCATGTGGTTGGTTTTGACACCAATTCACTGGCGGCCAATGACGGGGGCTTTTTTGATGTGGCGAAGGAAGTTAACTGGACTTTTCCCGCCACCTTGACGGCCACTAATTGGACGGGCATGCCCTCCACGCTCCAGGATTTGAGCAACATTCAATGTGAAAACTGCCACGGTCCCGGCAGTGAGCACGTGCGTTTTACGGGCGGATACCCGGCCAACACGAATGCCATTGCGGTTAGTTTCAATGCGGGCGCCTGCTCCCAGTGCCATGATGATTTGCCGACGCATTATTACAGTGCGGAATGGAATAATTCACTGCATGCCAACATGACCCGCACCCCCTCCGGCACGGCCAGTCGCATCGCTTGCGTGCGCTGTCACACGGCACCGGGCTTTATTGGATATGCCAATAATTTGGTCAACCCCGGAACCTACGTGACCAATTTCAATTATGAACCGGTCACCTGCCAGGCCTGCCATGATCCGCATGATGCTTCGAATCCACATCAATTGCGCCTCGGCACGAACTTTACCTTGTCAGATGGCACGGTGGTTACCAATGCCGGTGCGGGTGGTTTCTGCTTCAACTGCCATAACAGTCGTAATGGCTCGGTCACCAACAGCTTGGTGAACTATCCGAATCTGGCGGTAACTTGGAACGGTGGTTCCAGCTTTGGGGTGCATGACAGCCCGCAAGCGGACATGCTCGAAGGGGTTAATGCGGTGACGTACGGCCAGGTCATTCCCAGCGCCCCGCATGCGAATGTGATCTCCAACACCTGCGTGGGTTGCCATATGCAGACGATTGCCAAAACGGATCCGGCCTTCACCCTGGCGGGTGGTCACACGACCAAGATGAGTTACCTGGTGGTTACCAACGGGGCGACCAACAAGGTGGCCGTGGCCTATGTCTGTACCCAATGCCATGGCTCGGTCACCAACTTCGACATTCCGGTGCCGGATTATGTGGGCTATGGCTACAGCCAGGGCATTCAAACCCAGGTGCAAATCTTGCTGGATCAATTGTCCACGCTGCTCCCGCCCTCGGGATATCAAGCGAATGCCAACAACTACATTGCGGATGGCAAGGTCAAGTCGCCTTCGAGCCAGACCAACTGGCCGGCGAAATTCCTGCAAGCCGCCTATAACTGGCAGTTTGTGAATGCGGACGGCAGCAAAGGCGTGCACAACGGACCGTTCGCGGTCGGCCTGCTCAAGGCGTCCATCGCCAACCTGACCGGGGTTTCCACGGTCGGCGGGCTCCCGGATGCCTGGTTGGTGCACTATTTCGGCCCCAACTTCGCCACCAATCCGGCGGCCAAACCGAATGCAATCAACAACAATGCCGGCGTGCCGAACTGGATGCTGTATGCGCTGGGGCTCGCCCCGACCGCCACGCTCCAGGTGGGTAACAGCGGCACGATCTACTTCAACGGCAATAACATCGTGAATGGCGCCACGAATACCGTGGCGATCTACACGGCGGCGGAAATCGCCTTCAACACCCAGGTGGGCACGAGCTACCAGATTCAGGGCATCACGGCCCTGACGGGCAGCTGGCAGAACATCAGCACCAACATTCCCGGCACCGGCGGCACGATTAGTTACGTGACCCCGACCCGCGGAAATGCACAATGGTTCTTCCGCGTCGTCCACACCCCGTAATTCCGGGCTAAAGACTACCGGCAAAGTATTCAACCCCTTCCCGCGCGAGCGGGGAGGGGTTTTTTGGCATCAGGCGAGCGTTTTTCGGTTGGCAAGTTGAGGCAGTGAGAGCACAGTCTGGGGGGCTGGTCCACGGTGGGACGGACCACATCCACCGCCGGCATTTAACCGGCACCAGGCCATAGAAATGCGATGCTGGCCTGGTCGATTTGCGCCCGGGCTTCGTCGTGCGGCGCTGCCAGATCCATCAAGGACAGGCGGCGCGCCGCACGCCTTGCCGGGCGTAAACATCCGTGGGGCAACCACTGGCATATCGACTGCCGGGATCCAATTTAAACCCAAGCATTATGTCCGTCGCGTTCGCAGCTTTGATGGCCGCCATCCGGGAGGATGATTTCACCCGGATGAACGATTTACTGGCGGCCCATCCTGGTCTGGCGCGGGAGGGCAGGGTCGCAGCGCCGAGCTTCGATCCGGTCTTGGGCCATTGGATTTATAGAGGGGATACCGCGTTACATGCGGCGGCGGCCGGATATCGGGTGGAGATGGCCGAACTTTTACTGGCTGCCGGGGCGGAAGCTGGCGCGGCGTGGAATCATCGGCGGGGCCAGCCGTTGCATTATGCGGCTGATGGGAATGGGGGTAACCCGGCCGGGAAGGCTCCCCGACAAGTGGCGATGATTCAGCGGTTGCTGCAAAGCGGGGCCGATATCAATGCGCAGGATAAAAACGGCGCGACGCCGCTCCACCGGGCGGTGCGTACGCGAAGCGCGGCGGCCGTCCAATGCCTGCTGGCGGCGGGGGCGGATCCGCTGCTCCGCAATCAGCCCGGCTCAACGCCCTTTCATCTGGCCGTCCAAAATACGGGCCGCGGTGGCAGTGGAACGGCATGGGCCCGGGCGGCCCAAAAGGAAATCATCGGGTGGTTTTTAGCGCACGGAGTCAGTCCCGGGCTGAGGGATGCCACGGGCAAGTCTGTTCGGGATTGGGCCAGAACGGACTGGGTTCGAGAATTGCTTGGGCACGGCCGCGATTAGTTATTTCGCGCCATGCTTCAAACTTTCGAAAACGGCCTGCCGGGTTTTCAAATCGGCGGCGAGCTGGCGGATTTTGGCGGCTTGGGCGATTTGAACCTGGGCCAGATTTTTGCGGGCGGCTTCGAGTTCGAGGGGGGAACCACTGGCTTCCGCCTGGGTCACCTGCTGCTGGGCGGCAGTCATTTGGGCATCCATGGCGGTGCTGGCGTCCCCGAGTTCCTTCATGAATTCGGCATGGAAAATTTGGCTGGCGGTTTCCTCGGAGGTGGCCGACACATCGGGGATTAGTTGCCGGATGGAGGCCACCATTTCGGGGGCGGGTCTGGCCACCTCGGGGGCCACGGGCGCGGGAGGCTCGGGAATGGCCACGCGGGCGATGGCCCGGGCGAGGTCAAATTCGAGGGCGGGTTCCCAGTCGGTTTGCAAGCGGGCAAACGTTTCCTGATGCTTGCCGCTGGTGAGGGTGAGGCCCAAAAAGCAGGCCTGGCCTTTATCCAAATTGAAGGGCTGAAGGCCGGCGGCGCTGGCGGCGGTGGCGTTGGTTTCGGCGGGGTTATCCACGGTAATTAATTGCAATTGATTACCACTGGCGGCCTGCATGGCCTTGAGCAACCCGGACACCCGGCTGGCAAAAGCGGCCAGGCTGGGATCGGCGCTATCGGCCGGGAGCAAATCGAAATAGCGAATGCGCACGGGCGCGGCCAGGGTGGCGAGGACCTTTGTGGTGGCGGGTGACAAGGCCGGGCCGGACTGGCCAGGTTCGCCCGTGGGCGCGGGGTGGTGCAGCCAGAGGGCGGTCAAGGCCGCGCCCAAGACCAGGCAGCCCAGGGCGGGTGCGACCGGACTGCGGCCAGGGTTTTTCGGGGGGGTGGAGCGGGAGGATTCTGTCGTATTCATAGCAGCATTTTCAAAGACACTTTCATTCTCGGACTTTGTTTCCGGGTGTCAATGGCGGATGGGTGGTTTAGCAATTCCTGTCTAGCAAGCGCCAAAATCCGGTGAGGTTCAGCGGCAGCTTCAGGGTAGATTAGCCATGATGAAAGTCCGGCCGGGGGCCGGCCCGGTGTGGTGATTGGCAATTTAAGCCCATGGTTGGTATGAACAATTCTATTCTCAGACTTTTGATTTTGTGGTGCCTGGCGGTTACCGGCGGCGCATGGTCGGCCACCGCGCAGCCGGTGCAGCATCTTACGACGGTGCAAGCTGGCGGGATGCCGGGCGTGCCGGTGATGGGCGGGATCAGCCGGTTGACGAATGGGGTGCAACTCAATTGGTCGGGGCCGGCCGGTTACTATCAGGTTTTCCAAAAAAGCAATGGTTTGACGGCCCCCTGGATTGCCTTGGGCAAGGCCACCAATGTGGCGGGCACAGCGACCATCAACCAACTGTACAGCAACGCGTTTTTCCGGGTCGCCGGTCCGGCGCCGAACTATGCCGGCGCGAAGCTGTGTTTAGCCTGTCATCTGGCGGTCTGCCAGTACGAAACCAACACCGCCCATGCCAGTGCCTTTTCGAGCCCGGCCTTTGCAGCATTAGGGGGGCAGACTAATGCCTCGTGCCTGCCGTGCCATACGGTTGGGTATGGCCTGGCCACGGGGTTTGTGAGTGCGAAAGCCACGCCGCTCCTGGCCGGGGTGCAGTGCGAGAACTGTCATGGTCCGGCGGCGAACCATGCGGGCAGTCCGGACAATCCCATCATCCGGCCGCGGGTGGAAGTGGCGGCGACGCTGTGCGGCGGTTGCCACCGGGCGAGTCACACCAGCTTTGCGAATCCGCCGACGTATGAGGAGTGGTCGGCCAGCGGCCACGGAGCCGTGGTGCCGGACGCGCTGAAAGCCATGACGGCGGCGTCCGCGAGCATCGACACCTGCGGCGCCTGCCATTCTGGTTCGGCGCGGCTGGCCCTCCTGGCGGGCACGGACCCGGCGCTCAAATTGACGAATGATTGCAACGTCGCCATTGGTTGTGCCGTTTGCCACAACCCGCACGCGACCAATGCGGTGAGTCCGGTGCAACTGCGCAATCCGCTGTTCTCCACGAATGATTTTCAATTGGTGAGTGCCGACACGGCCAGCGTGGGGGCCTTTACGAACAAATACAACGCGAATACGAATATCAACCTGTGTGCGCAGTGCCACAATGCCCGGGGGGCGGCGTGGACGGACACCGCGCGGGCGCCGCATCATTCCGGGCAATATAATATTTTGATTGGCTCGGTGGGCACGCCGGCGCTGGATTACCCATTTAATCCGGGCACCCATGCGGGGCTGCCCGCGGCCAATGGCGGCTTTTACCTGACCAACCAATGTGTGGAATGTCATATGTCAGCCGAGCCGGCGGCCAGCAGCGGGGCGCACAACCATTCCCTGGCGGTCAACTACAACGTGTGCGCCAACTGCCACGTGGGGCAGACCGGGCAGCAGGCGCAGGCCGGGCTGGCGGCGTTCCTGACGCCGCTGGTGACCGAAACGCTGCAAAGCTTGAACCGGTGGGCCGCCACCCGGGCTCCGGCGGCGCTGATTACCAATGGTGTGGTCGCTTGGGAATATACGACGCCCGGGGGCGTGACCTGGCAAACAAACGCCACGGGCGGCGTGACTGGCTGGTCGCTGAACGGCACGGTAAACTTTACGGGCCCGAATGCCGCCGGGCAGGCGCTGATTCCGAACAATATCAAACAGGCGCGTTACGACCTGTACCTCTTTTTGAACGACGGCAGCATGGGCGCGCATAATCCGTTTTATGCGCTGGCCCTGCTGGAAGACGCCCTGAGTCTGGCCAGTCAATAACGCAGCGGCCGAACCCTTTTCGTATGAGAAACCTGATTACAATGAAAGCCGGATGGCGGCCGCAAAAACCGGTGCGTCACCTATTGCTGGCGGCGGGTGCGGCGGGGTTGTTGCTGGCGGTCATTTCCTGCGGCACCACGCGGCAGGCGGTGGTTTTACCGGACGTGCCCGGGGCGAAGTACATCGGCGCGGCGGAATGCGAGCAGTGTCACGATGAATTGTGCCGCGGTTTCAAGACGTCGGAGCATTCCCGGTTGTTTGCCAAGGGGAACAACAGCAAGAATTACGGCTGCGAGTCGTGTCATGGTCCGGCCAGTCTGCATGAAGATTCGGGGGGGGAGACCAAGCCGCCTTACAGCTTCACGGCGGGGCGACCCCAGCCCACCGGTGCCGGGGCCCGTTTGCCCCTGGCCGCGGCGCGGGCCATCGAGACGGTGTGCTATTCCTGCCATGTGGACGTGCGCGGCCAGTTTAATCTGCCCAACCATCATCCGGTGCCGGAAGGCCGGATGACGTGTATTCAATGCCATCCGCCGCATTCGGGCGTGGCGTTCGCGGGGGGCGGCACGCGCGCAATGTCCCAGAATGACAACTGCCTGCAATGCCATCCCTCCCAGTCGGGGCCGTTTGTGTTCGAGCATGATGCGGTGCGGGAGAGCTGCACGACCTGCCATTCGCCGCACGGCAGCATCAACGCCAAAATGCTGGTGGAACGCAATGCCAACCTTTGCCTCAAGTGCCATTTTCAACAACCCGCGCCGGGCGGGGCGGGCATTCTGATTGGCGGGATTGATCACACCACGAAACTCAGCCAGGGGACTTGCTGGAGTGCGGGCTGCCACGAGGCGGTGCATGGTTCCCGGGTGAGTCCCACGCTGAGATTTTAACCACAACCAACGACGCCGATGAAAAAAACAGCTCGTAAATTGGAACATCTGGCAGCCTTGCGCCGGCAAGCGCGGTTGGGCCGGTATTGGGTGGGAGTCACCCTGCTGGCGGCCGGGGTTTCGGCCCACGCCGCCGATACGACTCCCGCCGAGGGCAAAGACGCCAAGCACACCAAAGATGCCAAGGTGGAAAAGTTGACGCCCGCCCAGCAGTATGAAGGCGGCTCGGAAAGCTATCCGAACTGGATCGAATTCGGGGGCGGGGATGTGCTCAATGGGGGCAATCATGCCCAGGCGCAACAGGTCACCGGGCTGAACACCGGCGGATTCGGCGGCATTGTGGACGGGCATTACCAGACGGAAATTGCCAAGAAAACCACGCTGACGGTGGACGGGCGTTACCTGCCGCAGAACCATGACTACAAGTTTGGTTTGGGGGTGGAAAAAGAAGATCTGGGTTTCATCCGGTTCAGCTACGAGAATTTCCGGCTGTACGATGCGGGCAGCGGGGGGTATTCGCCCGTGGACGGTCTGGCGTTTCCCAATAATGGCGATGCCCTGGCGCTGGACCGGGGAAAGATCACTTTGGAAGCGGCTTATAATAAAGAGGGCAAGCCGAAGGTTTCCTTTAAATACACCCACACCTATCGGGACGGTGAGGAAGGCTCCACCCTTTGGGGGCTGCCCGCCTCGCCCACGGCGAACACGTTGCGGCTGAGTCCCAGCATTGAGGCCATTAACGACAAGTCCGACACCTTCCAAGTGGATGCCTCCAAGCAAATCAAGAAAACGAACGTGGGGCTGGGGGTGCGTTACGAGGTGGGGCAAATCAACAACTCCGATTTACTGACCTCCTTTCCCTCGCTGGTTAATCCGGTGCAGAGCCAGAAAATTACGGATCAACAGGGCACGTCGTATGACATGGAGAGCGTGCATGCTTTCACGGAAACCTGGCTCAAGGATAATTTGTTTTTATCCACGGGTTTCATGTTTGAAAACCTGGACGACACGTTTAGTGGCAGCCGGATTTACGGGGACGATTTTGACGTGGCGTACTCGCCGAATTATCCGGCCAATTATTATGGCTATTACAGTCTGAACGGGGGCGCGCACCAGAACGAATACATCGTCAACGTCAACCTGCTATCGCTGCCGACGAAGAAAAGCAATTTTACCATCGCGCCGTCGCTGCGGGTGCAGAAGGAGGACTGGAACGCCAATTCCACGGAACTGGTGACGGGCGACACGCTGCCGGCGGATGGCCAGGGATTTAACAATCACAGCGGGTATGATGCCATTGACGTGCGCGAGCGGCTGGAGACCCGTTATTCCGGGGTGACGAACTGGCTGTATTCGGCCACGGCGGACTGGACGGAGGGGCAGGGGAGCCTGAATGAGAATGGCGGGGTGACTGCGTTGTTGCCGGGGGCGCCGGATGGCCAGGGTCCGCAACCGGTGCAGTTTAGCACCAACGACAAGCGGTTTTTTCAAAAATACGCATTGAATGCCCGGTGGTATCCCACGCGGACGGTCTCCCTGGATTTTGGCACGTATTACAAGGACAACCGTTATAACTACGATAATACGGCCGACAACACGCCGAACAATGCCGGCGCCTACTTCTCGCTGTATCCCGGTTTCCTGGTCTATCAAGGGTTTCAGACGTGGGATGGCAGCACGCGGCTGACACTGCATCTGCCGGGGAATATCATGCTGGTCTCCCGCTATGAATACCAGCTTTCCACCATCGATACCCGTCCGGACACCGCGACCGGCCTGGGGGAGGCACAGTCCTCGAAGATGAAGAGCCATATTTTGGGGCAGAACATTAGCTGGAGTCCCCTGGCGTGGCTATCCCTCCAAGGCGGGGCTAATTATGTGCTGAGCGAGACGAAAACGCCCGCGTCGGATACGGTGGCGGACATCACCACCCAGGCCATTCTGAATTCCCAGAACAATTACTGGACGTTGAATGCGAATGCCTGCCTGATTCTGGATGACAAGACGGATCTGAACCTGGGTTATTATTATTACCGGGCGGCGGATGGGCAGAACAACTTGGTGGCGGGACTGCCGCTCGGGACCGATGTCGAGCAGCACAGTCTCAGTGCGACGCTCAGCCGGCGCATCACCAAGCACCTGCGGTGGAATTTAAAATATGCCTTCACCCATTACGACGATTTCGCTTCGGCCGGCGCTTATAATTTCAACGCCCAGGTGATTTACACCAGTTTGCAATACCGGTTTTAAACTTTCCAAGCGGACGCCACAGTGCGGGTCACCATGGCCGTTGGCGTTGCCTTGTCCGGGCTCAGCCAGACGGGGAGCGCCGCCGAGGGGAGATCTACTCCGCCCTAATTTGTCCATGGCCAGCGGGATGGTCAGGGGGATTCAACAGCAAATGATCAGGGTTCACGCCGGGCAAGGACTTTAACCCGTTTGGCACTGCGCAAAAGGCTGTTAACGCAGAGCAAAATAGGTTGAGCCGGCGTTGCCGGGCCGCGTCATCATGCAAGGATTAGTGATGTTCACACAAACTCATTTTATGAATGCAAAGACGCATCTTTGGCGCGGGATGGTAATGGGCGGCGTGGGGCTGGTTTTGGCGGGCGGCACGGTGGGCGCCGGGCCATCCGGGGGGCTGGTGGACAACAGCAGCAAACCCGCTTGGCTGACCGATTTATCCGTTGGGGTGCGGGAGGGTTTGGATGACAATGTGCTGATGGTTGCTGACAAGACACCCGGCATGCGTCCGCAGTCCTCCTGGATCAGCACCGTGAGCCCGGGGGTGGGCTTCAATGCGGCTCCCTGGCTGGGGTGGGAACAACACGTGGCCACCCTGTCGCTGGCCTATGCGCCGGAATTTGACATTTATCACGAGGCCCCGGCGGAAACGTTCAATGCCCAGCGCGTCACCAATGCGATCACGGGGGGCGCCGGGCATTTTACGTTCGGTCTGACCAATGCATTCGTTTTTGTCGACGGCAGCAGCCAGGCGCCTACTTACCAATTGCCGGCCGGGGCGACGGAGGATTACAATGTATACGCAATCTCGGCGGCGCGGGAACGGCGGAAGCAAATTCAGGACCGCTCGGCTGTGGTGTTGCAGTATGACCTGGACCCGTGCTTTCTCCGGCCCACCGCCAGCCTGCTTTATTATGACATGATGACGGACTGGCGGAATGGCGGTTCCGGCACCGGACCGGCCACCCCGGGCTACCTGAATTATGTAGGGCGTGCAGATGTGAATGGCGGCCTGGATGCCGGCTACCGGCTGACCCCGGGTTTCGCCGTCACGCTGGGCTATCGCCATGGCCATCAGTATCAGCAAGCGTTACCGCATGCGATTAATACGCTCATGGTGAATGGCCAGCAGGAGCAAAGTTCCAGTGATTATGACCGAATTCTACTCGGGGTGGAGGGCAACCCGTGCAAACGGCTGGCGGTGCGGGCGGTGGCGGGGCCGGATTTCCGGGATTACAATGCCGCTGCGCCGGTGGCGCATGACCAGGTGCTGAAGTTTTACGCGGATGGCTCGCTAAGTTTCGCGCTGACCGCCAAGCAGAGCATTGCGATCAATGGGAAGCACTGGGAGTGGGTCTCCAGTGTGGGGCGGTTGCCGTGCGCGGAAAACAGCTATGGGCTCGGCTACCATTGGAACGCCACCCGGCAACTGGGCTTCGACTTGGGGGTCCGCTATGGGAACCAGGATTACAACAGCGGTTCCGTGCCGTTGAGCAGTGGTAAATGTTTGCGAAATGATGCCATGGAAACCCTGTCCGCCGGGGTGGGTTATGCGTATAACGCCCATGTGAGCGCGAGCCTGACCTACGCTTATAACATGGGGCGTAATTTGGAGGACAACGTCGCCACGGGGGCGTATCGTAAATTTGACCAGCAATTGGTTTCGCTGGGGCTGAAATTTAAGTTCTGAGGGGGGGCGGGCAAGGCGCGGGGCGGGGGCATAAGCATGAGCTGCCAGGCATCATGCAACGATTATGGCGAGGGGCTGGTTGGTGCGGCGCGGGAGGGTGGGAACGGTTTGCCCTATTTCCCACCGCCTCCGCGGACCGCCACCAACCCCCAGGCGATGTTCGTTATGCTTTCAATTTTCTTTCCAAAATTTCCCCGGCGAGGGCGGGGTTGGCTTTGCCTTTGGAGAGTTTCATGACATAGCCTTTGAGGGCATTCAACGCGGCGGCTTTGCCGGCGCGGTAGTCGGCGACGGGGCCGGGGCTGGCGGCGATGGCTTCGTCGCAGAGTTTTTCGATGGCCCCGGTGTCGCTAACCTGGGCGAGGCCTTTTTCCTGGACGATGGCGGCGGGGGCCTGGCCGGTGGCGTACATTTCAGCAAACACTTGTTGCGCGGCGGCGCTGCTGATGGTTTTGGCTTCCACGAGGGCGACGAGTTCCAGCAGGGCGGCGGGCGGGAATTTCAGGTCGGCCAGCGTGGTCAGTTGCACGTCGGCGGGTTCGATGCCCAGTTCGGACTGCTCGGTTTTTTCGCGCTCGTTGGTTTCGGTGAGCTTGGCGCGGAGGTTGTTGATCACCCAGTTGGCCAAGGCTTTGGGGTTGGCGGATTGCTTGGCCAGGGGTTCAAAGTAGTTGCCGAGGGCGACGTCGTTTTTAAAGGTTTCGGCATCGGCGGCGGGCAGGGCGTATTCGCGGATGAAGCGCTGTTTGCGGGCCAGGGGCAGTTCAACGACAAGTTTCCGCACGTCGGCGAGCCATGCGTCGGTGGGGGCGAGGGGCATCATGTCGGGCTCGGGGAAGTAGCGGTAATCGTGCGCGTGTTCCTTGGTGCGCATTTCCTCGGTGATGCCGGTGGTGTCGTCCCAGCGACGGGTGGACTGGATGAGCTGGCCGCCCTTTTTTACGACTTCGATCTGGCGGGGGATTTCGTATTCCAAGGCGCGGCGCACCCCGGAGAAGCTGTTCATGTTTTTGATCTCGATCTTGGCCCCCAGCCCGGTGGAGCCCACGGGGCGCACGGAGACATTGACATCGCAGCGGACCATGCCTTTTTCCATGTCGCAATCGCTGACGCCGCCGTAAAGCAGGATGTCCTTGAGGGCGTTGAGGTATTCGTAAGCCATGTCGGCGCTGGTGATGTCGGGCTCGGACACGATTTCCATGAGCGGCACACCGGCGCGGTTGAAATCCACGCCGCTGTTGCGGTCGAAGTGGAAGCTTTTGCCGACGTCCTCCTCGAGGTGCGCGCGGGTGATGCGGACGCGGGACAGGCCGCCCTGGAATTCAAATTCCACGAAGCCATTGGCGGTGGAGGGTCGGTCGTACTGGGTGAGCTGGTAGTTTTTTGGGGCGTCGGGATAGAAATAGTTCTTCCGGTCGAATTTGGCGAACCGGGGGATTTCGCAATTCAGGAGGTAGCCGGTGAGGATGGTTTTGCGCAGGGCTTCCTCGTTGGGCACGGGGAGGACGCCGGG
>CAIZWI010000304.1 GCA_903936645.1 uncultured Verrucomicrobia subdivision 3 bacterium | reverse complement strand
GTGAGCACCAACCTGCTGCTGACCAACCCCCTCATCTGGCTGGATCCCCAGGCCACTAATTATCCCGCCCGCTTTTATCGCGTCCTTCAGCCATGAGGCCTCCCGATTTGATCAGACGACAGCACAGCCTCGGCTTTACCTTGATTGAACTCTTGGTGGTCATTGCCATTATTGCCATCCTGGCGGCGCTGCTGCTGCCCGCCCTGGCCCGGGCCAAAGCCACCGGCCAGCGGGCCGTCTGCCTGGCCAATTTGAACCAGATTGGCCTGGCCACCCAGATTTATTTAAATGACCACAATGACCGGTTTCCCGACCGGCGGGATTTGAAATCCAGCCTGCCGGGTGGTTATCGTCCCTGGACCACCTGGCCTCCCTCCGATCCCCGGGCTGGCTGGGCGGCCGGGGTCTTTTCAAATGAAAACGCCAATGTTGCCATTTGGGTCTGCCCGACCGCCGTATCGGCCCCGGTGGGTAATATTGTGCAATGCGTTCAGGCCACCGCCAACAGTACGAACGCCGTGCTGTGCCGCTATTGGGCCTGGCGCTTTGACCGTCCCGATGATCCTGTGGGCGTGGAGGATTTTTGGGGTAAAACCATTACCCGGGCAGTGTCGGATTTGCAAATAACCTTTGATCCCACGGTGGGAATCATCAATGGCGTGGCCGATGTGGAGCTCGTGGTCGATCCTTATTTTCCGAACACAGTGCCCACGGTGCCCGCCGGTTTTAGTGGCCATACCACCCACACCAAAGGGCGCTGCCGGGTCTTCCTCGATGGCCATACGCAATTTTTGCAAGATGCCCGGACTCCCCAGTAACCGGTGCCCGATGACGGTCAGGCGCTGGCGGGTGCGCGCGTGTCACTGATTGAATCCTCCACCTTGCCACCCTCGCCCAAAGCGGTTAAAGTTTCCTCGTGGATTCATCCTTGGAATCAAATATTTTAAAAACGCTGGTCGAACTGGATTTGGCGGTCAAATCCATGGCGACGGTCCAGCCCAAGCCCAATTTGTTGCCGCTCTTTTCGCGCCTGGATGCTTTGACCGCCGAATTGCCGCGCCAGACAGATCCGACATTGCTGCATTACATGCACAAAAAAAGTTACGAAAAGGCCCGGTTGTTTCTGCAAGGGCGCGAGTCGGAAAACCAGGCGGGCAACTGCCGCCATGTCTGAGCCGGCTGGTGTTTTATCATGTACGATGACACCATAGCCGCCATTGCCACGCCCCTGGGGCAAGGCGGTCTGGCGGTGGTTCGCTTGTCTGGGGCGCAAGCTTTGCCGATTGCCGACCGCAGTTTTGTACCGGCGGGAGCCCAATCCCACGCGCCTTCCGCTGCCGCCTCCCACACCCTTCATTATGGTCACATTGTCCGGACCGGCAGGGTGGTCGATGAGGTGTTGATGGCCGTAATGCGCGCCCCGCGCACTTTTACCCGCGAAGACACGGTGGAAATTTCCTGCCATGGCGGGGTGTTGCCGGCCAAAATGGTGCTGGACACGCTCTTGGCAAACGGCGCGCGCCTGGCGGGTCCCGGTGAATTCACCCGGCGTGCGTTCCTGAATGGCCGCATTGATCTGGCCCAGGCCGAGGCCGTGGCTGATTTGATTCACTCCCGGACCGAACTGGCCTTGCAGGCGGCCAACGAGCAACTGGCCGGCAAACTCTCCCAGCGCATCAATCAGTTGCGGGATGAAATGATCCGGACGCTCGCCCATGTGGAAGCGCACATTGATTTTCCCGATGAGGATATTGCTCCGGACACCCGCGCTCAGTTGATCGCCCGGCTGGAACGGGGCGGGGCATTCATGGAGGAATTACTGCGGACGGCGAACGAAGGGCAGATTTTGCGGCAGGGGATCCGGGCGGCGATTGTGGGCCGGCCCAATGCCGGTAAATCCAGCCTGCTGAACCAGTTGCTGGGACATGAGCGGGCCATCGTCTCGCCGATTGCCGGGACCACCCGCGACACGATTGAGGAAACGGCCAATATTCGCGGGGTGCCGGTGATTTTTGTCGACACGGCCGGGTTGCGCGAAGCCCAGGATGCCATCGAACGAGAAGGTATTCGGCGCAGTCGCGAATCCCTGACGCGGGCAGAATTTATTTTGCATTTGTTGGACGCGAGCCAGCCCCTCACGCCGGCGGATGAGGCTTACTTTACCGAGTTCGCGGACAAGCAACGAATCCTGGTGCTCAACAAGCTCGATTTGCCACGGCAATTGATCCTGCCGGCCGGATTGGTGGCCTCCGGGATCACGATCGTGGAGGTGAGTTGCACGACCGGGCAGGGGATTGAGGCGCTGAAGGATGCCATCAAGGCACTGACTTGGTCGGGGAAACTGGAGGCCGAGATGTTTCAGGTCATGATCAATTCCCGGCATCAGGAAGCTTTGGGTCGGGCCCGGCTGGCCACCCAGCGCACCGTGGGCGTATTGCGAGCCGATGAAACCTTGGAACTGGCGGCGGCAGAATTGCGCATCGCCGTGCATGCCGTGGGTGAAATTGTGGGCAAAACCACCACCGAAGATTTGCTGGATTCCATTTTCAGCCAGTTTTGTTTGGGTAAATAGTTCGGGAAACGGACAACCCGTTGTCCCGGAGTTTGCGGGGAATGAGGGGCGAAGCACCGCCTTGTATGGAGCATCTTTAAAAAATTGTTTGTGGCCCCTTTATGCCACATGCGGCTGGACGCCGCCCATGATACTTTAATGACTAATCCAGTCACCCCCGCCGCTTGCGGATGGTTGGCTTGGCGAAAATACATGAAATTGATTTCTCGATTGGCGGTCTATGCCTGCCTGCTCTGGCTGCCTGTTCGCTTGTCCGCGGCCACTTTCACCCTGCCGTTGATGCAGGGGCAGGACCCGCAGGTGGACTTCAAAGATGGCCTGTTCAATTTGGTGCAAAGCGATGGCTGCAACATCCACCTGCGCCAGTCTGCCACCATGGGCGGGTTGGTTTCCGCTTTGGATCAAGTCATCCTGTCGCCCGGTTGCAACAACGTCTGGGCTCCGGAGATTCATTGGTTTAACAACCGCTGGTATCTGTATTACAGTCTGGCCGCGGATAGCAACGGCAATAATCACCGGAATTACGTCGCCCAAAGCACGGGCACCAATGCGGCCGGGCCATACACCATCCTGGGCATCTTGTTCAACAGTTATTGGAACATTGATGGCAGTGTTTTTGCCGCCACCAACGGGCAGCTTTATTTCATTTTTTCCGGCAGCCCCTCCGGGACGCAGAATATTTATATCGCCCCGATGAGCAATCCCTACACCGTGAGCGGCGCACCGGTGCAGATTTCGGCGCCGGTGCAGTCTTGGGAAGTCAATGGCGCGCCGCCGGCGGTGAATGAAGGCCCGTTCGGCTTCACCCGTAATGGCCGCACCTTCATTGACTACTCTGCCAGTGGCTGCTGGACGGATAATTACTGCCTCGGCCTGCTCACCCTGACCGGTACCAACCTGCTTGATCCGGCCGCCTGGACCAAGACCGGCCCGGTTTTCAGCCAGCAAACCGGGGCCTATGGACCAGGCCATAACGGCATTTTCACGAATGCCGCCGGCCAGTATTGGAATATTTACCATGCCAACAACCTCAGTGGCCAGGGCTGTGGCGGATACCGGCAGTTGCGCATCCAGCGGCTGGCCTGGGATGCCAGTGGCCTGCCGTTGTTTGGCGCACCGGTGCCCATTGGGTCCTGGATTTCCGATGACACCAACTTTCTCGCTGCCCAGTTTCTCCTCACCGAAAACGCTGGCACAAATGCCGCCAACCAGATCGTGTCCACGCCGGGAAATCTTGTCGGCTCGCCCACCTGGGCGCAGCCGGGCCTGTATTTCAATGGCAGCAACACCTATGTGAACTGTGGTGCCTCCGTGGGCAACGATGTGCAAACCGCCCTCACCCTGACCGCCTGGATTCGTCCGGCCAGCTTCACCGCTTGGGCCGGCATTGTCGCCAAAGGCACGAACACCGAGCCTTACGCCCTCCAACTCTGGAGCGATGGTTCGCTGCGCTTTACCGCCAATTTTGGACCGCCGCCCGCGAGCGTGGGCGGCAATTCGTGGAATTCCAGCACGAAGCTCGCGCTCAACCAATGGCAGCGGGTGGCCGTGACGTATGATGGCACCACCATTCGCTTTTATATCAATGGCCAGTTGGATGCCTACCAGCCCGCGGCGGCGTTGCAATTTGGCGTGGTGAATGAGCCGCTGACCATCGGTGCCGATTTGCCCGGGGCGGTGGAATATTTTCAAGGCACCATCGCCGATGTCCGGGTCTACGGCCGCGCCTTGAGCACGGCGGAGCTCCAGGCGCTGCCCGCCCTGGCCCCGCCCGGTTTGATTTGGAACGGTGCGACCAATGGCGTTCCCACAGGCGCATGGGACTTCGGGGCCACCACCAACTGGTGGACGGCCAGCCACGTCCCGGCCGGTTATCAAGATGGCGCCTCCCTCACGTTCAATGACACCGCCTCCGGCCCCACCACCCTGAACTTGATCACCAATGTCAGTCCTGGTTCCCTGACCGTGACCAACAATACCCTGAGTTATACGTTCACCGGCCGGGGCAGCATCAACTCCGTGGCCTTGCTCAAGCAGGGACCCGGCACCTGGACGCTGGCCAATACCAATGTTTTTGGGGGCCCGGCGCAAATCCAGCAAGGCACCCTGGTGCTGGCCGCCCCCACCACTTTTGCCGGGGAAGGCGAATTCTACCTCGGCAATAGTGCCGCCAGCGGGGCCACCCTGGTGATTTCCAATGCCACTGTGAACGTCACCAACAATTACTTCGCCATCGGGCGGGCGGGCGGGGCGATCGCCAATACCTACGCCTTGGTAATGACCAACGCCACCCTGAACGTGGCCCACTGGTCCTGTGGTTGGGACGGCGGGCTGGCCGGCAACAGCGCCCGGCAAACGATCAGTTTGGCGGGCAATTCCACGGTCACCGACACGGGGGTGGGCAACACCGGCTTTCTGTGTGGCGAAAGCGCCGGCTCCACGACCACGCTGCTGCTGGCGAACAATTCCACCCTGAATAATCCGGCCACTTATCTGGATATCGGTGCCAGCGGCACGGCCAGCCTGACCCTGAAAGACAATGCCAGCGTCGCGGCGGGTGGTGATTTCAACTTGGCCGACATTGGCAGCAGTTCGGGAACCGTGAACCTGGGGGGCGCCGCCACCCTCACCGCCAATGCGCTCTATGTGGGAGCCGCCAACACCACCGGTTCCAATGCGCGGGGCAGCGTCACCCAAACCGGCGGATCCCTCGCCACCCTCAGCGCCAGTGACGGCGTGTTTCTTCTCGGTGGGCGCAGCGCCGCCAGCGCCAGCGGGGTGGGGGTATACAACCTTTCCGGCGGTTCCCTGGCCGTCAAAAACCTCGGCAATGCCTGGATTGGTGGTTACGGCACCGGCACGCTCACGGTGAGTGGCGGAAGCGCGGTCTTTTCTTCCTACCTGGCCGTGGGGCGGCAGGCCGGTTCCGTGGGTACGTTGAATATTTCCGGCGGCACGGTGGCGGTGACCAATTCCGCCCGCAGCACCCTGGTCGGGGAGTTGGGCACGGGCAGTCTCAACCTCTCCGGCAACGGCCAGTTTATCACCGCCGGCAATCTCGTGCTCGGCAATGCGGATGGCAGTGCCGCCACCGTGGGCACCGTCAATCTAAACGGGGGCAATCTCACCGCCCCGGCCGTGGTGACCGCCCTGCCAGCCGCCACCTCCATCTTCAATTTCAACGGCGGCACCCTCACCGCCAGCGCCGCCTCCACCCATTTTCTCACCGGCCTGACGGCGGCCCGCGTCTCAGCGGGCGGCGCGGTCATTAACGACGGCGGCTTTGCCATCACCATCGGCCAGCCCCTCTTGAATTTTGGCGGGGGCGGTTTGACCAAGATCGGTTCGGGGACCCTGACTTTGAGCGGGGTTAGCACTTATACCGGCTCCACAGTGGTTTCCAACGGCACCCT
>CAIZWI010000303.1 GCA_903936645.1 uncultured Verrucomicrobia subdivision 3 bacterium | reverse complement strand
GCTCATGGACATTGCCATGCCCCTGCTCAATGGCCTGGAAGCCACCCGCCAGATCCTCAAGGTGCTTCCCACCACCCGGGTGCTCATGCTCTCCGCCCATAGTGATTTTGCCTATGTGCAAAACGCCACCGAGGCCGGCGCCCGCGGCTTTCTTTTAAAACAAACGTCGGCGCACGAGGTCTGCCGCGCCATCCGGGAAGTCCAGGCCGGCCGGACCTTTTTCAGCCCCACCATTGCCAAACAAATTGACCATCAAAAAAATCAGGGCCGGGACGGCCTCGTCAAAACCCAGGCCATCCAGCTCACCTCCCGCGAGGTGGAAGGGCTCCAACTAATTGCCGAGGGCAAGGCCAACAAGGAAACGGCGTCCGAACTCGGCATCGCCATCAAAACCGTGGAAAAACATCGCGAACACCTCATGCAAAAGTTGAACATCCACGACACCGCCGGCCTGACCCGCTATGCCATCAGCGCCGGCATCATCGAAAGCAGTGTCCAAATAACCATCGTTTAGGCTCAGTGAATGAAAGCCAGCTCGATTTCTATAGAGGGCTTTCTTAATATAGCGGCCCTCCGCTCCCGGCCTGTGCTTCGCCAGCCGCCGCTGTGGTTGCCCGGAGGCTTTCTGCCTGATGGCGCTTCCCTGGCATCCAAATTACGCTCGACACGCCAGGCAGCAAAGCTTATACCAGTTTTCATGAATCGTGGCCAGCCACGCCCGTGTGACTGCGCCTCATGCTGGTCGTCTCGTTCCTATGAACACGTTGCATTTTATCGCTTTCGGCGACCTCCAGCTTGGCGTCCTTGTTTTTGCCATCAGCTGGCCGCTGATTCTGCGCAAGGTCCCCATGAATCACCTCGTCGGCATTCGTATTCCGGCGGCTTTCGCATCCGAGCAGCGCTGGTATGACCTCAACGCCTATGGCGGCCGACAGCTTGCCGCTTGGTCCCTGCTCCTGATCGCCGCCGGCCTGGCCGGATTTTTTATTTCCCCCGACCACCTGGCTTTTTACGCGTGTGGCAGTCTCCTGGCCGCCATCCTGGCCATTGCGCTGCCCCTGTTTTTTATTTTAAGGCGGAGCCGTCGGCCCTGACTCCCCAGTGCCCATGCCGCAATATCTCTATCGCCTCCAAGTCACCCGCCTGGCCATGCTAACCGCAGGCCCAACCGCAGCGGAAGCAGCCACCGTCACCGCGCATTTTGCATATTAGCAGCAATTGCTGGCCAGCCACGTAGTCTTAATGGCCGGTCGCACCTTGAATGCCGATGAGCGAACCTTTGGGATTGTCATTTTTCAGGCGCCCTCCGAGGCTGCTGCCAGGGACATAATGCAAAGCGACCCCGCCCTCAAACTGGGGGTCATGCAGGCCGAATTGTTTCCCTACCACATTGCGTTGTGGTCCCCATCGGGACCTCACCAAGCGGAAAAATCAGCCTGAGAATCATGACTAAGCCAGCCAGGGTTTGCCTCATCGTTTTTGTTCTGCTTTTAGAATTGGCCTGGGCGGTCTGACCGCAATGTTACCTGCATGGTCCGGTTTTCGATGAACCTTATCGGAATGCGCAACGCCGGACGGCACTTTTCACCTGGCTTAAGCTACCGACCCCGGCGACGCGTACCGCTTATGCTGCCGAGGTTAAGTTGCTGCATAAACCCATGATGCAGACGACTGTGGCTATTTTAATCGCCGGGCTTGCGGTCAACGGTGCTGCGATATTTTGGCTTTGGCGATACGAACCAAAAAAGCGGCATGCCAGTCGTGTCTCGCATCCGGCTTGAGGCTGTCCCTCCCTTAAAAGCAATTAATTGAACACCGGTTTCGCCAACCGCAACTCCTCCCATCCCCAGAGGCTTTTCCCTAGCCCCTCAAGTTTGCAGTTTCCTGCTGGCTTCCCTTGGGGAATTGAGTGGTTCGAGTCTTCTCCCCGTTACCAGTTTTGTTCTGCCTGTGGCAAAAATTGCCCGGTACTTGGCAACCGTGGTTGAGCCGGTTGTGGTGGGGCAGCCTATCTTGAATCATCTAGACGATTCCCTCACGGATTCGTCTGGCATTTAAAAATATGCCAGCCTGCCAACCAGTCGGTCCCGGTCGGGCGACCCTAAATCAACCCGGGTCCAGGCATGCGCTGCCGTTGGCCCGGGTGGATCTGGCTTCCTTGGAACCCTCTCCACTACCCTTGGCGCGCTTGCGCATGGCCCTGCGCGGCGCGGTTCAGGGCGTGGGTTTTCGCCCCTTCGTCTTTCGGCTCGCCACGGAACTCGACCTGGCCGGCTGGGTCAGTAATTCCTCCCAAGGCGTGTTCATTGAGGTCGAGGGCGTGCGTGCCCAGTTGGAAACCTTTCGCCTGCGCTTAGAACGCGAAAAGCCTCCACTCAGTTCCATTCATAGTTTGGAAGCGGTCTGGCTGGAGTCGGTCGGTTACTTGGGGTTTGCCATCCGCCACAGTGAGCTGGGCGGACCCAGGACGTCCCTGATACTGCCGGACATTGCCACCTGTCCCGATTGCCTGCGCGAGCTGTTGGACCCCGCCAACCGCCGCTATCATTATCCCTTTATAAACTGCACCAATTGCGGTCCGCGCTTCAGTATTATCGAGTCGCTGCCGTACGACCGCGCCGGCACCTCCATGCGGGCATTTTTGCTGTGTCCCGCCTGCCAGGCGGAGTATGACAATCCACACGACCGCCGGTTTCACGCCCAACCCACTGCCTGCCCTGTTTGCGGACCGCACCTGGAATGGTGGCATCCAGCGGGCGAGGCCGTCTTGGGTGGTGGCCCGGCCCTGCAGGCTGCGGTGCATGCCCTGCGGCGCGGCCGGATTGTGGCCGTCAAAGGCGTGGGCGGATTCCATCTGCT
>CAIZWI010000302.1 GCA_903936645.1 uncultured Verrucomicrobia subdivision 3 bacterium | reverse complement strand
TCCCGCGCGAAGGCAAGCGTGCCTGCGCCGGGGGTGACGTCAGGTCACCCAGGAAGGCGCAGGCTGAGCGCGTCAGCGCTAAAGCGACAGGCACGCGCGGGGTGAGTGACGACCCGGCCAAGAATGACGTTCGACGGTGCGCGTTCGTGTGTTGTTAGCGGAGCGAAGTGACATTGTGACTGGATTTACTTATGGGAAATGAATACAAGTTCCACGATGGCTATTGAAACGTGCGAGAAATGCCTGGGAAAGGCTGCTGGCGATCAAATTGCACTAGCATGCGTGCCGGTGCCTTATTTTGGGGAGATTGCTAGCAAATCGCTGGAGGTTGCTACCATTGGCCTAAATCCCGCTTGGAGCGAATTTTACACAAATAAAGGATTTGCTTTGCCCCGTTCGATCCGCCTGCCATTGGTGGAGGATTATGGCAGAAACTCACGGAAAGATTTAACGACGGCCGATTTGGAGGATTCCACCATAAAACGGGACAATTATTTTGTGAATCCCGATCGAAATTGGCATCCCTATTTTGAGAAGTTCGAAGGGATAATCAATCGTTGCAACCCGGCATGGTCGTACGCCTTGGGAAGTGCGATTCATTTTGATTTGGTGGCGTGTACCACCAAAACCACATGGGGGAAATTAAATCCCACGACGAAAAGCGTTTTGGCAGAAAATTGCCGGCCACATTTTTTGAACACGCTGGCCCAACTGCCCCATGGCACGGCATTGTTACTTGATGGCAAACGGGTTTTTGATGAAATTAATAACTTAGGGCTGCGAATAGAACAGACTGCCCCAGAGCCGCGCTATTTGCTCAATGAATTGGGTTATCGTGGTCGGCTGTTTTACGACGGGCGTGAATACCCATTGAGAGCATGGCATTTTTATATGAACCACATGACCACACACCATCGTGCAATGCTTGGATATTGGTTGAAAACATCCTTTTTCAAGCAACTACAAGGCTGATAAGCCTGGGGTTTTGTGTCGGAAACATCATTCCTGGTGGGCTGGGTGGAAATTGTGCGGAATATTACCCCGCGATTTTTACGGGGCGATGACTGGCAAGGTGGCTGACTGGTCGCCCGGCGATAATTCCGGGCAGGACCCCTGCTCCAAAACGGTTTGGTTTATAAATTGGGGAGGGGTGTTTTTATGGAAACTGGCAGGGGTGCGGTTGGGCGAGGCGATGGGAAAACGTGACGCTATTGAGTGACCAGCGGTGTGGGGAGGATTTTCGCCAGCCGATTTCCGGCCGAGATTAGGAGGCTCCCATAGGAATGTTGGGCGCAAGCCCCTTCGGGGTTTGCCCCCAGCGTCCACTCGCCAAATTTTATCGTTTTGCCCTAGATGGCTTTTGGGACCGGGCTAGGGAGTTAAAAGCGCCTGAGGCAGGCGGCTAGAGGGGGATCGTTTATTTCGACAAAAAGCAGCATTCAGGGCGGAGATTGTGGAAAATAATGGGTCTAAATTGCATAAATATCACATGGGCAATGGGTTGTGTGAATTGGACATTGGCGGCGATGGTGGGTTGGTTGAGCGGTGGGGGCGCGTGGGGCTAGTTCAAAGGCGACTTGCAGGCAGAACGCGCTCGCCAGGCAGAATTATTTTCCGTAGGTTAATATCATGAGTGCACGAATTACCATCGCGTTCTCGGTGAGTGCCTGGTCCAGGGCTTTGGGGGTGGATTTTAAGACGCTTTCGACGCGACTTTCCAAGGCTGGCTTGCCCAACCGGGGGCAAATCCCGGCGCAGTTTGTTTTTACCGCGATGTTTGGCAAACGGGATGCAAGCATCATCCGGCTGAATAATGCCAGGGCGGAGGCTATTGAACAAAAAAACAAGGTGGTTGGCGGCCAGTTGGTTGAACTGCCGGCGGTAGACCGGGAGTTCTGGCAAACGTGGCTGTGGCCGGTCCGGCAGGAGGTGGAAACGATGCCGGCGAAGCTGGCTCCGTTGCTGGGCGGTGAGGAGGCGCAACGGGTTTTGACTCAATGGGCGGCAACCACGACGGATTTATTTCTCAAGCAACGGTCTTTAATAGATAAAGCGGGGGAGGAAAATTGAATTGGTGGCTGGTGGAACGGGGTGGTGATTGGGGCAATGCCAGGGTTCATGGTTCGCGCCTACATATAGGCGCGTGAACCCATGACCCTAACCGGGTTCAATGACCCTAATTTGAACCCAGTTTGAACCTTGAACCTAAATGGTTGTAAGTGCATACCTTCCAGTTCGTTGCCTATTGATAACGCCAAGCTCGACCATCTGAGTTAAATGGCGCTTTGCAGTGGATTTGGAGTGGTGAACCTTGGTCTCCAAAAATTTGACGAAATCCCCGTGGCAAATGGCTGGTTCTCCGGCAGCTTTGAACACGGCATCCGCCTCGATTTGTAGCTTTTGAATTTGGTTCGCGTTGCGTGAATTTTTGCGGCTTTCAACGCTGGCATGCATCCCGTCGGATTCGGACCATGCAAAGCAGGGGCCGGTGGTTTTGGGGATGGGGGCACGGCGATTTTTATCCGCCCAGATAACCGTGATCCCATCGGAATCCTTTTCCAACCGCAGGTTGGTTTCTGATTTGCGTTCTAACTGGGAGCCGAGGTGTCCGCGGGTTTTGTAATCGCTACCGGGGTTTACATGGATGATGTTTAGGATGGGGCAATCGTATTTGATGGCCAGTGCGTGCAACTCGGCCACCAACTGGACTGCCTCGGCGGGGTCGTTGACATCGCAGGCGGCATCGGCGATGCCGTCGATAAAAACCGAGTGGATGCCGCTAAACTGCCGGGCGGTCTGCTCAAGGATGAGGTTGATGCTGGAGCGGATCTCGGCTGCGGTGAAACCGGCAAGGCAGTAGGACTGAACGCAGGCGGGCACCTGTTCGGCCTGGGTGCGGCGGCGGACCTGCTCCATGAGGTGCCAATGGTCATATGGGGCCTGCTCGGTATCGAAGTTGATGACGGCATAGCCTTGAGAGTTGTGGGACTGGAAGCCGAGGCAGTCCGCTGCCGGGTCGGCGAAGGTGCTGGCGATCATGGCGCCTTTGGCGGCCGATTTGCCGGCCTTGGCTTGGGCGGAGATGGTGGTGAGATTGGCCGGGGTACAAATGCCGACGTTGCCCAGCCAATAGCGGGGCACTGGCTCCTGCGGCCGGATAGCCGGGGAATAGAGCCGCTTGGCG
>CAIZWI010000301.1 GCA_903936645.1 uncultured Verrucomicrobia subdivision 3 bacterium | reverse complement strand
GCCGGTCAAGGTGGAGTCCAAAATGGGATAATTTAAGAGGTTCCATTGGGCGAGATTGATGAAGTTGGTGACGCCGGATACTACGTTGGTTGTGTAGCTCAAATTGGTGGCCACTTCCACGGCAAAATCCCTGGGGGTTCGCAACCACCGCAACACCACGCTATTAGTTTGAAACAGGGCCGCGCTGAGGGTGGGCACCACGCCGTCTCCCGGCCGTTTGCCAGTGACACCAAAATTCGCGAAGGCCGCCGTCGTCAGGCTGCCATTTTTAACGGAGGTTGCCGTCAGGCCGACATACACGGTGGAGCTCAAAACCACGGTTGCGCCAAAAGAAACGGGCCAGTTAAGGCCGTCATTTCCCCAATAAAATGCGATGGCATTGCCCGACCGGGTCATCCGCAGCCAGGTGTAGGAGCTCGTATTCGGCTGGCTGATAATGGTGGCGGCCGCCCCGTTGGGGGTAGTGCGGCGGCTGATTTGGATTTGATTGGCTCCGGCGGCGGGGGTGAAATTAACCAGTGCCATCGGGCTGCCCGCATCCAGGGAGTTCCGTGCCATCAAGCCGGCCATGGCATTGGCACTCGTGTTGTCCAAACGAGCCAGCTCCACACTCATGTCAAAATCCCCCACCACCTGCTCATAGACGAACTTGCAATGGTCCGCCGTCCCGCCAATGCCCGAGCCGCTGGCCGTCACGGTAAACGTGTCCTGGAGGGCGGAAACCACCTGCCCGGAAGGATTGGGGTCATTATTGGTACCGAGGGTTGTGGCGGCGTAATCACTGGTATAACCCGTTGCCATTGCATTGATAACGCTACTGCCGCTGGCGGCGGTTACGTTGGTGGCCGCCACCGCAAAAAATTCTCCGACCGGATTTGCCAGCGACAGGACCACCGTTTGGCCGTCGCTTTGCAACACGGCATTGGTGACGGTGGCCAGGCCCCCGCTGCTCCCTTTGCCATAAACCAGATAATTGGAGGTCCGGTTGGCTTGGGCGGTGGTTACCGGTTGGTCGAAATACAAACCAATGGTGCTGCCGTCCAGGGAGTTAATCGCCAAATTGCCATTAACATTGGTGGGTTGGCACCAGGCAAGGCCCATCCCCAGGAGCCAGCTGGCCACGGCCATCAGAAAACATTTGCGATGCAACAATGCCCGCTGGCGATGATTGATCATAAGATTGGTGGGATAATTCATTTTAATCTGCCTCATAAATCCCGTATCTTCAACTGTTATATTGGGGGGGATTTGGTAAACGAATGACTTGTCAGGCTGGGGGAACTGGCTTTACCTTCGGGCATTCAGTCCAAAACAAGTGAATCACACCCGTCCATTTAAAGCCGGACTCGCCCGTTATGGCGTGGGGATCCTGCTGGCGGCCGGGCTGGGGTTGTTCCTGCTGGCGGCGGACAATCTCCAACCCAATCTGGTTAATCTCAGTTATGATTTGCCCTTTCGCGGCCGGCCCGTCAAAGTGCCGGACGACGTGGTAATGGTGTGGATGGATGAAGATTCGCATCGCGAACTGACCCAACCCCGGAATGATTCTTGGGACCGTGGCCTGCATGGACAACTGGTGGAACGGTTGACGCACGAGCATGCCCGTGGGGTTGTCTTCGACATCGTGTTTAGTGAAACCAATGCAACGCATGTGCCAGGGGACGAACGTTTTGTCCGGGCCGTCAGGGAAAATGGCAAAGTAATCCTGGCCGCGGAATATGCCAAGACACCCGATGGTTCCCCCACCATGTATCGTGCCTTTGATGCTTTAATCGATGCGGCCGCCGATTGGGGATTTGACCAGGTGGCGACCGACCAGGATTTTATTGTGCGCCGGCACCTGCATGTGCCGCCGGATCCAGACGGGGATAATTTTTCCAGCATGACCTGGCAGGCAGCCCACCTGCTGGGACAGCTCGACACGCAAAAACCTGAAAATCGTTATGTGGAACGTTGGATGAACTATTATGGTCCGCCGGGAACGATTCCCTGGGTCAGCTTTTATCGCGCCCTCGCAGCCGATGAATTCTGCCCCGCAGGTTATTTTAGTAACAAAGTGGTGTTTGTGGGGGGGAACGTGAAGACCGTGTTTTCTGGGCAGCGCAAAGATGAATATCGCACTCCCTACACGGTGCGAGGTGAATTTGTGCCTGGTCTGGAAGTGCAGGCCACCCAATATTTGAATCTGATCCGGGGCGACTGGCTGTCGCGGTTATCCCCGCGAGCGGAACTGATCCTGGTGGTTTTCTGTGCGGTGCTTTTTGGAGCTGGCCTGGCGGGTTTCCGACCGCTGGGCGCGACGCTGCTGGCCGCGCTCGGGGCGGCCCTGGTCACGCTCCTGGCTTACTATCTTTTTTGGAGCCAGCGACTTTGGTTTCCTTGGCTGATTATCGTGATGGCGCAAATCCCCGTGGCCTTGTTCTGGTCCATCCTTTACAACTCGGTCGTTTCGCTGGTCCAAAACCGGCTCCTCGCGCAGTCCCTGGGCCTCTATCTCTCGCCCAAACAAGTACAGCGCATCCTGAAGGAGCCGGGGCTGCGCCAGCCCGGAGGAAGCAAGCAGGTGGCGAGCATTCTCTTCAGCGATATCGCCGGCTTCAGCCGCATTGCCGAGCAACTGGATCCGGCTGAGCTTGTGCAATTGCTCAATCGTTATTACGAAACCACCATCCGGGCGATTCATCAAACCGAGGGCACTATTGTGGACATCATTGGTGATGCGATATTCGCCATCTGGAATGCCCCTGAGGTGCAGCCTGATCACCAGGCTAAAATGTTGCAAGCGGCGCTGCTGTTTCAGCAAAACGTGGCGCAATTTAACAGCAAACAGGGAAGCATCGCCCTGCGCACCAGAGTGGGCTTGCACACGGGCGAAGTCGTGGTGGGTAATGTGGGCAGCTCGGAGCATTTTGATTACGCCGCCATTGGGGAAAATGTCAACCTTGCCTCCCGGCTGGAAGGCCTGAACAAACAACTCGGTACTGACGTGTTGATGACCCGTGCCGCCCTGGGGATTGCGAGTGGTCCGTGGCGCCTGCGCCCGGTGGGGAAATTTCGGTTTAAAGGTTTTGCCCAGGTGGTCGACGTGATTGAATTCATGGTCCTTCCTGATGTGTCCGGCCCACTGCCTCCGTGGTTTGAAACCTTTGCTGCCGCCCTGGAAACCTTTCAGCAGGGGCAATTTGCGGCGGCGGCGGCCGGCTTTCGCCGCACTTTGGAATTGCGGCCCGGGGATGGGCCCACCGCTTTCTATCTTCACCAAATTCAGGAATTGCAAACGCACACCCTGCCGGACGGTTGGGCGGGGGAAATTAACCTGACCGAGAAATAGTTCGTCCGTTTAGCGCAAGCGCAAGCCTATGGGCAGGGTGTCACCCAGGGCGCGGGCCGCCTCCGCTGATTCCAAGGCCACGACTTCCGTGAGTAGTTTGACCCACTGGGTGGGGGCACCGGCGAGGGTGAGGGCGGATACGGCGTCCGCGCGCAAGTTTTCGTCCAAATCCCGGGTACGGTCGCCCGTCCGGCGGGCTAGCTGGACCACGGCAAAGGTGGCCCCATCCATGCGCAACAATCCGGGTTTCAGCAGCATCTCCAGCCATACGGCAACCTGGGCCGGAGCGACGGTTTTGTGGCTGCTGGCGTAGAGCGGCACGCGGGCGCCCAGGCGGCCCAAGGCCCAGACCCACGGACCAGCGGCGGTTTCCGGGGCTTTCAGCCGCTGGCTGATCCAGTAGCCCAGCACGGTTTTTTCGGCCGGGTCGAGATGTTCCAGCGAGGCGGCCAACCGCACCATTTCATCCAAGCCTTCGGGCTGAATGCCCTTGGGCCGGAACCCCGCTGCCGGGGCGGCCAGCGGAATGCGCCGGGCGAGCTGGGGTTTTAAATACGCCCATAATTCGTTTTGGGCGGCTTCTCCCAAGCCACCCGCCAGCCGGCGCCACATGATCCAGAATTCGCTCCAGACCGGGGTTTCGGTGTGAAACTTGACCAATTCCCGAAACCGTCGGAAAGTCTGCTCGCAACGCCATTCATCCAGGGGATAACCAAAACCGGGGCGCAGGCTGTATCCGGTGAGTTGATAAAACACCCGCTCATGTTCGGAGGACCGCAACCGCCGGCCCGCCCCCGCCTGCAGCAGGCTCCATAATTCCCGCAGCCACGGCAGCCGCCAGGTTTCGCGCGGACCGATCGCTTTTTCCAGCGCGCGGAGCAACTGTTTGGCCTCGCGGGCCTCCACCGCTTGGGGCTGGTTGCCGTAGACGCGCCTTACCAGTTCGCGGACTTCGTCAAACCGGGCGGGCAGGGATTCCGTCCCCGCGGGGCTATCTGGAGCCGGCGTGCCGCGCAACGCAAATTCCAGCCGCCAGCGCTCCTCGCGGGTGCTGGCCACGCACCAGAGCTCCAGCGTGCCCAGCTCGGTCAGCACGGCGCTCAAGTAGACTGGCTCATGGCCGCGCCAGGCCTCCGTGCTTTGCAACAGGGTGTGGATGGGGGGCAGGGCGCGGAATGACTCGTCACTATCCAAAATGGTGACAATGTCCCCCGGCTGGTCGACGCGGTCGGCCGCAGTGGAAAACAAGGGGAATTGCACGGGCTGGCCCAGCACCAGCGAAAAGACCTGGCTTTTGAGTTCCACCGGCTGGCCTTCCTCGTGTCCGCGCGGAATCAGGCAGAGGGCACGCGGGGTGGCCGTTTCCTTGTCCGGCGCCAGTCCGATATACAGCGCATGCGCCGCCCCGCCACTGATGCGGCGGGCCAGGCCGCGCCGGGCCAGGCCGTAACCGGCCGCCCCCCGTGCCACGGCCGCCTCCAGCGAAGCATGCGGCAGCACCCGCAGGGGCGGGCCGCCAGGCCACCAGGCGGAAACCACTTCGACCAGGCGGTTGGCGATGGCCGGCGAATTGAACACGCCGCCATTGAAGAGAATGGCATCCGGGCGGGGCAGGGCGGGGTCGGTGGGGGGCTGCTCCAGCGCGGTGAACGCTGCCGCCTTGTGCTGCCGCAGGAATGCGGCCAGGTGCCGGGTGATGCCGGGATCCTGGGCATACGGCAGGCCCAACTCCTGCAGGGCGGTGCGCGCCGCGCGGCGCGGCATTTCGGTCGGGGCGCAGGCCGGGAAAAAGCCTTCGAGAACCAGGCGCTCCGCGTCGGCTCGCAGGAGTTCCGCCGACAGCGTGCCGCGCAGCAACCGGCTGCCCTCCGCCAATACTGATATGCCATGCCGCCCGGTGGCCGTCCCACCGAGCAGTGCTTCCTTGGCGGCGCGCGCCGCCTGCACGAGCTGGGTCCATTGAGTGGCGCTGAGTTTGCGTCCTTCGGCCAGCCAGCGTTCCTCCACGTGGCGGGCCAGGGTGGCGTCCATGTTATCGCCGCCCAATAATAAGTGGTCGCCCACGGCAATGCGCCGCAAGGCAGGGATGCCGTCCAGCACACTCGTTTGAATGAGTGTGAAGTCGGTCGTGCCGCCGCCCACATCCACCACCAAGATCAGCCGGGTATCCCGCAGGACTTCGGCGAGGTTCTGCCGGTGCCGCGCGGTGAAATCGTAGAACGCCGCTTGCGGTTCCTCCACCAGGGTCAATTTTTCCAATCCCGCCGACTTGGCCGCCTGCACCGTGAGGGTCCGGGCCACTTCGTCAAACGACGCCGGCACCGTGATGACTACCTCTTGCTGTGCCATGGGGGCTTCGGGATGCGCGGTGTCCCACGCGGCGGCGAGGTGGGCCAGGAGCCGGGTGGCGGCTGCGACTGGGGAAATCCTGGCGATGTCCGGGGGCGCACCCCACGGCAAGATGGGGGCGGACCGGTCCACACCGGGATGCCCCAGCCAGCTTTTGGCGGAGGCCACCAGGCGGCCCGGGACACGGGCTCCCTGCCAGCGGGCAAAGGTGCCCGCGATGGGGCCGGGCGACTCCCCCCACGGCAGCCGGGTGGCGCCCGGCGGCAGCTCATGCTCGCCGGGCAGGTAAAGGCAGGAGGGCAGCAGGGGCAGGGCCGTGACTTCGCCCGGTTGTTGCAACTGGGGGATGGGCAGGTTCTGAATCGGGGCGTCGGGACCGAGGGCTGGTTGAACATACGCCACAGCGCAATTCGTTGTGCCCAGGTCGATACCAATGATATATGCAGGCAAGTTCATGCCACGGCGGGGGCGGTTTGCCTACTCTTTCATCCGCACATTGAGTTCCAGTTTCCACTGGCCGGGGCCGCCTTTTTCCAGGCACCGCAATTCGAGGGTGCCAATTTCGGTGACCACCGCCTGCAAATTTACCGGGATTAGTTTGCCCTCTTGCACGGCTTGGGCGGTGAGGGTGGTTTCAATGGGGGCGATCTCCTCCAATTCATCACTGCCCGAAACATCCTCCAACATCGTGCCTACCTGGTCGTCGCGGCGCACGGAACTGGCAAAGAAGCGGAAGCTCGTGGGTTCGCCCACCACCAGCCCAAATTCCTGCGGGGGCACGTCCGCCTGGCTGCCCTCTTCCATGCCGAAGGGGGCGACGCACAACGCTTTCACCGGTGGTTCCATGCCGGGGATGGCCGGCATGGCCGTTTCGATGCCCACATAATAGGCCCGGGCGGTGCCTCCGCGAATGCGCAGGCCATGACCCCGCCGCACCCAGCCATAGTAAGCGGCCCCACGCGCCACGGCCAAATCAAGCTCGGCCCCTTCCAGTTCCTTGACGGGCTGGCCGCGGTCGGCTGCGAGCCAGGAATTAATCACTTCCAAAACGCGTTCCTTGAGCGGCGTGGCCTTGAAGGCGCCGCCATTGAACAAGACCGCCGTGGGATGGATAAACGTTTGACCGGTGACATTCACCGGTGCGTCCTGCGCCGTGCTCATAGCCCTGGCCTGCCGGGTGAGAAAGGCGGCGAGATGGCGGGTGACGCCCGCGTCCTGGGCATAGGGCAGGGCCATTTGTGCCAGTCCCGAGCGCCGGCTGCTTTGGGGGAGGTCGGTAATGGACGCTCGGGGAAAAAATCCGTCGGTGAGGATGCGGGTGAGTTCCTCGCGGGTCAACTCGGCCTTGATGGCGCCGCCCAGGAGCGAGGAACCCCGGCCCGGAATTACCAGCGGATAATGCGCCAGGCTGGTATCAGCATACAGCGCCTCTTTCGCCTGGCGGCAGGCATGGGTCAGGGCGTTGAACTGCCAGGCATCCAGCTTCTTGCCACTGGCGGCAAGGCGCTGGTTCACCGTGTGCGCCAGGGCGAGGTCCATGTTGTCGCCACCCAGTAAAATATGATCGCCTACGGCCACGCGCGTCAGGCCGACGTCCCCGTCCTTGGCGGTGACCGCAATGAGGGAGAAGTCCGCCGTGCCCCCGCCGACATCCACCACCAGCACGACATCGCCGGGTTTTACTTGCTTCCGGAAGCCCTCGCCCATTTGTTCCAGCCAGGCGTAGAAGGCTGCCTGCGGTTCCTCAATTAATGTCACGTTGGGCAGGCCGGCCTGTTCGGCCGCGCGCAGGGTAAGATCGCGGGCGGCGGCATCAAACGAGGCCGGCACCGTGAGCACGACGTCTTGTTGCGCGAGCAAATCTGCGGGGAACTGGTGATCCCAGGCGGCCCGCAAATGCCCGAGGTAATGAGCTGCGGCGTCCAGCGGGGAGATGCGCTGCACATCCTCCGGTGCCTGCCAGGGCAGGATGGCGGCCTGGCGATCCACGCCAGAGTGGCAGAGCCAGCTTTTCGCCGAGGACACCAGTCGCATGGGGACTTTGCTGCCGTGCGAGCGGGCAAATTCGCCCACGACAAACTTCGACGGATCCTGATGCCACGGCAGCGCCAGTGCCCCAGCGGGGAATTCGGCGGCGTTGGGGAGATATAAAAACGAGGGTAGTAACAGTTTTTCGCTGACCGTGCCCACCGCCGTGACCTGGGGGATGGCGAGCATGGTTTGGGCGTTGCCGCGCGCCGTGGCGTCGGCCAGTTTGAAATACGACACGGCGCTGTTAGTGGTGCCGAGGTCGATCCCGATGGCGTAGGTGGACATGGGTGAGTTTATCAGAGGATTTGCCAAGCTTGCTTACAACTCAACTTCGGCCGGGGCCACCACGCGTGGGTCCAGGGTTTCCGAAATTGCGGGCAGGCGGACGGAGGTAACTTGCCAGCCGTGGTGTCGCAGCGTCCCGGTGAACGGCGGCTGGCCCGCAATATTGCCCGTGAGGCGGATGCGCTGGGCGTCGAAACCTGCCGGTACTTTAATGGTCGCCCCCTCGGCTTCCTTGAGCACGGGTTCGAGGGTGAGTTGGTCGGCGAGGACTTTGCGGCAGCCCGCATGGACCACCCGGGCGGCACCGCCGATATCCGCGTCCGAATAGGCGGCCATGTCTTCCTGCAGGAAATCAAGGAGGCGGCCCTCGCGCTGGAGCAGGGCGAGGAGGGCCAGACCGGAGGCATGGCGGCGTTCGGGTGGCAATTCCACGGGTTTGGGTTTGGCTGGCACTGGCTCCGTAACCCGCGCAGGCGCGGGTTTTAGCAGGGTGTCGACCTGTCGGCAAAAGTCCGCGCTACCGAGCACGCGGCTGAAACAGGCCAGCCCGGTGCTGAGTCGTTCCCAGAAAGATGATTTTGATTGGATGGGTTGCTCCATAAAATTCGGAGGTCATTATGGCTTTTTTTGAAATCCAGGGCAATTTTGATTTCCAAGGAAGCAGTGGGCAGGACCCGATGTCGCTTATTCACCGATATAGAAGCCCTTTATTTCGCTAACGGCGGTGGCGATGATCCTCATTAGGGAGTCTCGATGGTGAGCACTGTGATGAATTGTGTTCAAAAATTGCGAAAGGAATGCAAATGCACAACAAATGCAATATTTACCGCAAGCGATCATGGGTTTTTATACTTTAACCCCCAAAAAACCAGTATTAATCGGGTTTTAAAACTTGGCACGAGGGTTGCTCAAGTAGATTCGTGCAGTTTGAAACCTTAACAACCTTAAATACTAAAACGAAAACAAATATGAAAGCCAAAGCCCTCCGTTTAACCTCCCTCGCCGCCATCGTCCTGAGCGCCTCCCTCGCCGGTGCCTATGCCGATGATTCCTCTGACAAGTCCAGTGACAAGCCGTCCCAATCCGTCAGCTCCGACGACAAGTCGGGCAGCGACAAGCAATCTTCGGATAGTAACTCCAGCGACAACAAGTCGGGCGACAACCAGTCCAGCGATGATTCCAACAACGGCAAAGTTTCCCCCATCCAGTCCAAAGCCGATCCGTTGGGCCTGCCGATTGTGGGCAAGGTGATGGAATCCGGCTCTGATGCGGCCGCCGCCCAGTTCAACAAGACCACCCTTTCCCAAGCCCTGGGTTTTATCCAGAAGAACCTGCCTGATGGTCAGAACAACTCGGGCAACCAGAAGGTGTTCTCGATCGATCCCGCCAAACTCAAATTGGCCGAAAAAGTCAATTTGCAAGCTTACTTCGTGTCGGAGAGCGCCGGTTACAGCAGCACGCTGGGTTTCAACACCTCCGGCGTGGGCGTTAACAGCGGCAACCCGGAATTGATTTTCCCGAATGTGTCGAGCCCGGAAGATTTCAATCCCAACGCGGCGAACAACTATGGACCGCGCACGGAATCGCAGCCGTTGCTGCCCGGTGACTTCGTGAACCTGGGCACGTATGCCAAGGGCACGCCGCTGGATTTCTTCCTGATTGCCAATGGGGCCAACGGTGGTAACACGGTGTTCACCAGCGGTGGGGCCTCGGCCAATCCGGACGGTTTGGCGCACAACGGTGGGTTCACCGCCTCAGTGTTCGCGGTGCCGCAACTCAACAGCCCCTACCTGTTCATTGACTTCAAGGATTCTTGGAACCTCGGGGACAAGGACTTTAACGACGCCGTGATCGCGATCAACGTGGGCACCAAGACCATCAACTCTTTGATGGCCACCCCGGAACCCTCGATGTATCTGACCCTCGGTGGCTTCCTGATGATGGGCGTCTGGGCCAAGCGCCGCATGGACCGCACGGTTCCCCAAGCTTAAGTTTCACCTGATGGGTTGGATGATTGGTTGATTCTGTTTCAACAAGGCACCGGACGGCACCCGCGCAAGCGGGGGCCGTTTGTGCTTTTCAGCAGGGCGCGTTGTAGATGCTGAGCCTGGGGGGCTCGTTTGGCTGAACGACTAACGGTCGGAGCGTAGGTAACATAAACCTGAGTCGACGCTCCAACGGACCACGCGTCTAATTCCCAGCGCCAGTAATATTTAAATCGAGTCAACTCGGGGCCGGTTTCAATTTGCTTCGGCCTCCGCCAAAGTTTGCATCCCAGCATGGTTCGGCCTAGATTTCACAAATGGCGCAATGTTTAGAGAATTCATGAGGTCTGGAAAATTTCGGTGGGTCGCGCATTTGGCACGTGGGCCAGGAGATTCCAGTAGTTCATCAAGCATTCAGCATTATTTATGAGAAATTTGGTTTGCAGCGTGGTTTTTGTTGTCCTGGTCCTTTTACTTTTGGTCCAGCCGGCCGGTCTGCGTGCGGCAGCGGATGGGGTTGCTGGGGTAAAGGTGATGTCGGACATTCCGTATCGATCCGCCGGCCAGTTGGACGCCTACGAGGTGGAGCGGTGCAAACTGGACGTTTATTTGCCGGCTGTGGCCGGCTCCACTGGGTTCCCTACGGTAGTGTGGTTTTATGGCGGTAATTTGACCTCCGGGAGCAAGGCCGGACCCAAAGTGTTGGCCGCGAGCTTGGCCCGGGAGGGCGTGGCGGTGGTGCTGCCCGATTACCGGTTGAGTCCGCGGGCAAAATATCCGGCTTACATCGAGGATGCCGCCGCGGCCTTTGCATGGACCCACGGACATATCGCGGGTCTGGGGGGGAGGGCGGACCGGGTGTTTCTCGCCGGGCATTCGGCGGGCGGTTATCTGGCTTTTATGGTGGGGTTGGATGCGCATTATCTCCAGGCCGAGGGTCTGACCTTGACGAATATTGCGGGGGTAATTCCCGTGAGCGGGCAAACGATGACGCATTACACGGTGCGGGCGGAGCGAGGACTGGCGCAAACGACGATCACAGCGGACGCGGCAGCGCCGGTGTTTTATTGTCGCAAGGAAACGCCGCCGATGCTGGTGCTATATGCGGATCACGACATGCCGGCGCGGGAGGAGGAGAACCAATATCTGGTCGCGGTCATGCATTGGGCAGGGAATGAGCGGGTGACCGGGCGCCTGATCGCCGGCCGGGACCATGGCAGCATTGCCAGCCGGATGGTGGACGCGGGGGATCCGGCGCGGGGGGCGCTGCTGGATTTTGTCAAGGGCATGAAATGAAAATTGCAGGCTTTGGGCGGGGGAAAATTTAAAGGTCTCTGTGGTCCCGCCCACGCCAGGCGGCGGCGGAATCGTTGGCTGGTTTTCCCGGGGCTTTCACATGCCGGGCTTACAGCCCGGAGGAGGGAAAGTGAGGAAAACTTCAAACATCAAACTTCAAAATTCAGAGAATATTCAAGCTTTAAGCCTCAAGGTTTGGCCTTGGTGATTTGGCAGTTGGCCGAGTATTTTAATCGAGCGCTGTCGCTTTTTCATTAGTGGCTACCATGGACAGCACCGGACTACCTTGCGAATAGTGATTTTTAAATTTGAATGAATATT
>CAIZWI010000300.1 GCA_903936645.1 uncultured Verrucomicrobia subdivision 3 bacterium | reverse complement strand
TTGTTCAAACTCCTCCTTGAAAATAATCCCCTTGGGATTGCGCACACTAAACATTACCGTGATCTTGGTGTCCAGTTTGCGGCGCGTGGCTTCCCGCGCAAACGCCCGGAAGGGCGTCACGCCCGAACCACCCGCCACGCAAATGAGGTGATGGCCTGTTCCATAAACCGGCAGAAATTTGCCCACGGGAGGAATCACGAACAATTTGTCGCCGGCTTTCGCCCAATCGACAATCCGGGTGCCCATCTTGCCATCGCGCTTGATGGTGATTTCAAAAAAGCCGCGATCCAGGGCACAGGAGGAAAGGGAGTAAGCCCGCTTGTAGGAGGGGGTGTCGGGCCAGTAAACCGTGATGAACTGGCCGGTCTTGAAGTCGGGATCATAACCCTCCGGCCACTTCAATTGGAGGGTCTTCGTATCCGGCAATTCCAGGGTTGCCTTCTCCACCAGCATTTCCAAAATTTCCCGGGCCATAATAGTTTAGTGTTGTGCGTGCCGCGCGCCATCCCGACTCCACGGCAGAATAAGGGAGCCGGGCGGGCACGGCAAGCGTTGCGATTGGTTTGACCGCGTTTGCGTTTTCACGCAGATCTTTTCCGTTTCTGCCACCAGCTTAAGGATGAATCACCCCCGGCAAATGGCTTCCCCGGTTTTGACTTTTTCCACACCGGTTTTGTCCAACCGAAAACAATTCCCGGAAGGTCGGCCTGGCTCACCGCTTCAATCGCTCCACAAACTCCTGCGCCAGTAATTGGTAGGCGGCCGCCCCACTGCTGTATTTGTCGTAATAAATGATCGGCTGGCCAAAACTGGGGGCCTCCGCCAGGCGGGTGCTGCGGGGGATCAGCGTTTCAAAAACTTTTTCCCCGAGTTGCTTGCGCACTTCACCGACCACTTCATTGCACAGTTTGGTCCGGCCATCAAACATGGTCATGACGACGCCAAACGTGGTCAACTCCGGGTTCACATTGGCCTCCCGCAACTGCCCCAGCATGCGGTGCAGCATGGAGATGCCCTCCAGGGCGTAATACTCGCATTGCAAGGGGATGAGCAGGCCATGGCTGGCCACGAAGGCATTCAGGGTTAACAATCCGAGTGACGGGGGGCAATCAATCAAGACGACATCAAAACGGCCGGCATCCAGCACGGGTTGCAAGGCCTCCTTTAACCGTAGCAAATGATTGTCCAACCGCGACATCTGGAGATCGGCCGCGCATAAATCCACCTCGGAAGGCACCACTTCAAGGCGTTCGTAAGCGGTGGGTTTGATTTTCTCCAGCAACGTCCCCTCCCCCAGCAGCACCCGGTAGGAACTGCCGCCTTCGGTCTTCTCCAACCCCACCCCGCTGGTGGCATTCGCCTGGGGATCCAGGTCCAGCAAAAGCACTCGCAAATCCAGGCTGGCCAGACAGGCCGCCAAATTGACTGCTGTGGTGGTTTTTCCCACCCCGCCCTTCTGATTGGCGACCGCAATAACTTTAGTTGGCACCGGGCTATTAAATGAAAATTGCGGTGGCGTTACAAGCGCACACCGCAATCAGTTGAAGGAATACAACAAACTTAATGACCAAAACTTACTTGCTGCAGCAGCGGATTCGGAGCCCCGAAAGTGCCATTGCCGGGGTCCAGGGACATCACCGGGTTGGTGCTGGAATCCAGGCTGGATTGATTGGCCGCTGCATTCAGAAAAGCGGGGGAAATGCCTTGGATGGCGGAACCGCTTTGCGAAACTTGCGACGGCACCAGGGATTCCTGACTAGGATCGGGATTATCGGTATAAACAATGCCGGCCACGATTAAAAGGCACAGCGCCGAGGCAAACACGCCCGTGAAGGCAGGCTTGGATTGGAATGCCTGAATGACGGAAAGCACCCAGGGGGCTTCCACGAACAAACGCTCCAAAGCGGTTTCGGGTTTGCCACTCTCACCCTGACGGATGCGGGAAACCACGTTGTCTGAGAAACTGTTAAAAAAGCCGGGCGGGGGAACCTCATGCTTTTTCAAGGCCAGCAGCCGGCGCAACGTTTCAAAATCAGGTTCGGTTTCGTTCATGTTACTTCAAATAATCCGCTAATTCCGACTGCAATTGTTGCCGCGCGTAAAACAACCGCGAACGCACAGTCCCAATGTTACAATCCATTACTTTGGCAATCTCTTCATGTGACTGACCCTGCACATCATGTAATACCACCACTAATCTATGGGGTTCAGACAGCTTTAAAAGGGCCGCGTTCAATTTTTCCTGCAATTCATTCAAACCGGCATCGCGGCGCGGCGTCTTGTGCGAAATCAACGCCATCAGGTCCGGGTCATGCTCGGCGTTGAAATCCAGATCATTCAGGCTCATGTGCGCCCGGTTTTTCCGTTGCTTGAGAAAATTGATCGTCTTGTTGACGGCAATCCGGTAAAGCCAGGTGTAAAAACTCGAGCCCCCTTTGAAGGAGGACAGCGCCTGATAAGCCTTGATAAAGGCATCCTGGGCCAGATCATTGGCATCCTCATGATTGGAGGTCATGTGGTAGATCGTGGCGTAGATGCGTTCCTGATAGCGCTTGACCAGCGCGTCATACGACTTGAGATCGCCGCGCCGGGCCCGGTGCACCAAGACGTCTTCCGGCACTTCCGCAGCAGCGGAATTGGCGTCGGATGGCTGGGGGGAATCAGGCATAGGGAGCATTAAACCACCAAAAGACTGGTTTGTTGCGCTAAAAAGTTCGTCAGCCCCAGCAAACCGGCGCGACCGGAGGATTCGGGCAGGTCCTGCAAAATCGTGCGGGACTCCTCCAGATACTTGAAGATAATCTCCAGGGAGGGTTGAAAGGTCGCATATTTGACCAGCAAACGGTTGACTTCGCTAAAATGCGCCGGCTGCCATTTGGCAATCATGTCCTCCAAACGGCTGCGGTCTTCCGCCGTGGCGCGTTCCCATGCCAGCAGGAGGGGCCAGGTCAGCTTGCCCTTTTCCAAATCCGTGCCCAGCGACTTGCCGGCCTGGGCTTCCGTGCCAAAAAGATCCACACAATCATCATACACCTGATAGGCCGTGCCAAAGGCCGCGCCGAACTGGCCCAGGGCGCGACGTTGCCCGGGGGTGGCACCGCTCAAAAATGCCGCCAGATCACACGAAAGGGTAAATAACTCGCCGGTTTTCATGCCGATCACGCGAAAATAGTCATCGCGCGACACTTGAAACTTCCGGCGGCTCTGGGTTTGCAAAATTTCGCCCGCGCAAACCGTGTTCGTGGCCGTGGCCACTGCCCGGCAGACTTCCGGGGTGGGAAAACCCGCCGCCAGCTCCAAAGCCCGGGCGAAGAGGCAGTCGCCAAATAAAACCGCAATTTCATTCCCCCAATGGGAGGCGAGGGTCAACTGGCCCCGGCGAATTTCCGCCTCGTCCATGATATCGTCATGCACCAGGGTGGCCAGATGCACCATTTCAATGATCACCGCAACCGTGGCGTGATCGTCCTTCACCTCGCCGAGCGAAGCCGCCGCCAGCGCCACCAGCGTGGGGCGCAAATGCTTGCCGCTGCCATTCAGGGCATACTGGGCGTAGGGGACGATCTGGGGGTCAAATTGATTCGCCTGCTGGAGCAACCGGTCCGTGACCTTCGCCAAAAAAGGTTCCACCGGTTCCACGATGAGTTTCCAGGAACGGTTCAGATCAGCTTTGGTGGGTGAGGTCAACGCCTCAGCCCTAACCTTTGTATCGGCAGCCAGCATGCTTTGTTCAAGTTACGGAGGATTCGGAACCCAGTCAAACTAGTTGTAAATGGATCAGCAGTAAACAAAAGGCGCGAACGGTTGCCCGTCCGCGCCTTCAAGTTGCACCGTGGGCGCTTATTGTTGCGGCGCCGAGGCCGAAGCAGGCACGCCCGCCGCCTGCAGTTCCTTGTCACGGTCTTCCATCGCGGCGCGGCGGGACAGGCGAACCCGGCCCTTTTCATCCACCCCGAGACACTTGACCGTGATGTCATCACCAATCTTGACGATATCTTCGGTTTTCTTGACCCGGAAGTTCGCCAGCTCGCTGATGTGCACCAAACCGTCCTTGCCGGGCAGGAATTCGACGAAGGCGCCGAATTCTTTGACCGTCACGACTTTGCCGCGGTAAATCTTGCCGATTTCGGCTTCCGCACTCATGCCCAGGATGGTGTCCTTGGCCATCTGCATGCCTTCAGCGGACACGGAGAAGATGTTGACAGTGCCGTCATCTTCAATGTCGATTTCGCAACCGGTTTCTTCCACCAGGCGCTTGATGTTCTTGCCGCCGGGCCCGATGAGCGCGCCAATCTTTTCCGGATTGATCTTCACGATCTCGATGCGGGGAGCGTACTGGCTCAGTTCCTTGCGGGGAGCGGAGATGGTCTTGGCCATTTCGGCCAGAATGTGCAACCGGGCAACCCGGGCTTTTTCAATGGTTTCCGCCATCAGCGCATGGGGAATGCCCTTGAGCTTGAGGTCCAGTTGGAAACCAGTGATGCCCTTTTCCGTGCCGGCGATCTTGCAATCCATGTCGCAATAAGCGTCTTCCCAACCGATGATGTCCGTCAGGAGCTTGTAGCGGGAAATGGTGTGGTCCGCGCCGTACTCGGTGCAGATGCCCACGCTGATGCCCGCGACCGGGCGGATCAGCGGCACGCCCGCGTCCAGCAGCGCCAAAGTCCCACCGCACACGCTCGCCATGGAGGTGGAACCATTGGATTCCATAATCTCGCTGGTTACGCGGATGGTGTAAGGATAATTATTCGTGGGAATCACGGGTTCGATGCTGCGTTCCGCCAGTGCTCCGTGACCAATTTCCCGGCGACCCGGGCCCGTGATGCGGCCGGTTTCACCAACGGAGAAATTCGGGAAGTTATAATGGAGGATGAATTTCTTTTCATTCCCGCCACCCGTGTAGGAATCAAATTCCTGGGTGTCATCGCCGGTGCCCAGCGTCGCCAGCGTCACGGCCTGGGTTTCACCCCGGGCAAAAATCGCCGAACCATGGGCGCGGGGCAGCAGGCCCACTTCGCTGCTGATCGGACGAACGGTGTCGAAATCACGGCCATCCAGACGCTTGCCGTGGTCCAAAATCAAACTCCGCACGGCCTCTTTTTGGATGTAATAGAACGCGTCCTTGATGACGAAATCATTGACCTTTTCGGCACCGAACTTGGTGGTCAGATCCGCGCCCACCTCGTCCTGAATGGCTTTGCAGGCCGTTTCCCGGGCGAGTTTGCCGGGCGTCAGGAGGGCGGGCACAAAACGGTCGCCTGCCTGTTTTTTGGCCTCGGCCAGAATTTCGTCGGGCACAATGTTCAGGGTGATTTCCCGTTTCTTCTTGCCCGCCTTGGCGGCAAGTTCCTTCTGGGCCGCAATCAAGGGCACGCAGCAGGCCTGGCCGAAAACCAGGGCGGCATTGAAATCAGCTTCGGAAATCTCCTTCGCCGCGCCTTCGTACATGACGATGTCATGTTCGTTGCCGACGTACACGAGGTCCAGATCGCTCTCGGCCATCTCGGAGTGCGTCGGGTTCGCCACAAATTCGCCACCGATGCGGCCCACGCGCACCGCGCCCAAGGGGCCCGCCCAGGGGATGTCGCTGACCATCAGGGACGCGCTCGCGCCGATAATGCTCAAAATATCCGGATCGTTTTCGCCATCGGCGCTCAAGACCACGGTTTGCACCTGGACTTCATTATACCAGCCTTTGGGAAACAGGGGACGAATCGGACGATCGGTCAGACGGCAGGTGAGAATTTCCTTTTCCGTGGGACGGCCTTCGCGCTTGAAGTAACCGCCGGGAAACTTGCCCGCCGCAGCGGCTTTTTCACGGTAATCAACGGTCAGAGGGAAGAAATCCTGGCCGGGTTTGGCCTTGGTCGCCGCCACGGCGGCTACAATGACGATGGTTTCGCCGAGTTGAATGGTAACGGCACCATCCGCCTGTTTGGCCAGCTTGCCGGTTTCAATGGTAATCTGCTTGTCGCCCACTTGGGCGGTTATTTTATCGGACATAACGGTTATGCACCGCCACTTCCAGAGAAACTTCAGTCAAACCCGGATCGGTCGGAGTTGAATGAAATTGCCCGAAAGTGGCGGAATTTTTTACGCGAGGTTGTTTTGGTTTGGTTGAGGAAACAGACCGGTCGCGTCACCGGCCTAAATCCGGAAAACAGAGGGGCGGAACGCCGGGAAGGCGCACCGCACCCCCCATATAAAATTAATGGCGCAGCTTCAGCTTCTTCGCGACGGTCTGGTAACGGGTCACATCCTTGCTTTCGAGATACTCGAGCAGGCGGCGGCGCTGGCCGACCATCATCAGCAAACCACGGCGGGAGCTGTGGTCTTTTTTGTTGGTTTGCAAATGCTCGGTCAAATGGTTGATGCGGTGCGTCAGCAGCGCGATCTGGACATCGGCAGAACCGGTGTCTTTGGCATGCACTTTAAACTGTTCAATCGTCTTTGTCTTGGCTTCCATATCAATTAGAGCGGATTAGAATATGTCTTAAATGGACGGGTGTAAAGTCTTTTTAGGACGTTAAAGGGGATAAAATGGCGGGGGTCAGCGCGGATGGGAGTTGGCAGTTAACCAAACGGCCAATTCCGCCTCGGTCAACTCCCCAGCGGCCAAGGCCAGTATTTGCAGGGCGGCATCCGCTTCTCCGGCAATGAAAAGGTGCCCATTCCGCTTCAAAAAAGCCCGCGCCGAGCATAAAGCCAGTGCGGCCCGTGCCTTGGCCTCCACCAATCCGCCAATCCACCTCTGAATATTTGACGACCCTAAACGGTTCCATTATGGTATTGCCATGGCTGAATACACGCTTAAGAACATTCCAGATGATATTTACCAGCGGGCGCAGTCGGCGGCGGAAAATAGTTTCCGCTCGCTCAATCAGGAAATTATTTACCGTTTGCGCCGCTCCTTTGACGCGGAAGACGCCCGCCTTTCGGCCCTGCATGCCAAATGGGTGATGGAGGCCATGGCCTCCGGCCCGGCAAAACCAATAGAAATGTCGGAATTGGACGCGGCCTTTGAACGGGGCGTTCATCGGGCCAAAGCACGCAAGGAAGGCGAGTGAACCTGGCGTTCCGACCATCGTTTTTCGCCGACGTCGAAGACTGTGCGGATTATCTGACCACCGAGGCGGGGGAACAAGTGGCGGCGGCCTGGTATGAATCTCTCAAAAAGACGTTGAACCAGATTCAAGCGGTGCCGGAAATTGGTCGTCTCCGGCAGGATTTGCCCATGGCTGGCATCCGCACCCTTAATTTGCGCAAACACCCCAATTATCTGGTCTTCTATCGGGTGGAAAAGGAAGCGATTGAAATATTGCGGGTCCGCCATGGCATGATGAACCTGCCGGAATTGTTTTCCGAATAATTTGGAGGTTGGCGCGGCAAAGCGGCAGGGGCTACCTGGCATTGGGTTGGCCAAATGATGGAGCGCAATTTGCTGGTGGGCATGCGCAAAGCGGTGCGGAGCGACGAAGTTGACTCTATGAACTTCCAGTCAGCTAAACCCCCGCGTTTTTTTACCAATTCAATATTCATGGGCAAGCTGGTATCCACCATGGTTGACAGCCTTGAAAATCTAAAACAACAACGCCGCATGTCGGACATGATTAAACGCAAAGTGCGGTTAAAATCCTGTTAGGCCACTATGAGAGCGCCAAAATATATCGCAGCTTCTATCTGTCTGATTTTGGTATTTTTGCTTTTTCAGGGTTATATGTGGCATTGGCGGCCAGAGCCAGGGTGGCAGCCGAGTTGGTGGCAGTCACATACTTTGGCGACGTTTGGTTTCTTTTTATCCGGCCCAGCATTGATTCCAGCCGTCATTCTCGCAAACATGGGAGCGACAAATGCGATCCTTGGATGGTTGACGATTGCGTTTGGATTCATTCTTGAGATTGGACTGACATACGTTTTGGTTTACTTTCCGACCAGATATTTATTCAGGCGTCATTATGAGATTCGAGCACATAGAGCCGTGGCCTAACCAGTCGCCGGAGCCGCCGTTGGCGCTGGCCGTCCCGCTGTCGCGGTCCACGTCGCGAGTCGGCGGTGGCTCAGCTTTTTTCGTTAGGCGACTTTACGTATGAATAGATTGTATGCGCTTATTCTCACGGTTTCTGCGGCTGTAATAGTTGGTTGTGGGGGCGTGTCGCCAAGGCCAGACCACGTTGCTATTACAAAGCTGTTGGGCGATGGGACATATGAAGTCCAGTTGCGTTACAGCGAGACATACTCAGGTGGCCCTTGTCTCAGTAAGGATTGGTTCAAGACCCGGACGAGCTACACGACGAATTGGGTATTTGTCAACCAACTAGTTGGTGACATTACAGCGGATCGGCTGACTGTCACCATAGATGCTTCCCGTAAAGATTGGCCTTACGCGATGACGAATTTGCACGGCACAGTTTTATTTACGAATGGCCTGATGATAGTTCGCTTGCAGCAGCCGGATGTTGATTCTGATGGCAACGCCATGAAAACCTATATTCCTTTTTATCTGAATGGAACTTACCAAACCAGCGAGGAGGCACATTGACGTCGCCTAACCAGTCGCCGGAGCCAACGCCGGTTGGCGCTGGCCGTTCCGCTTCGCGGTTCGTGATTTCTGATCCGGCGTGGCTCAGCTTTTTTCGTTAGGCAGCACTGAGAATTTATGCCAGTAACTTGTTCGCGTGAGCATTTAGAGCGGCAGTTGCTTGCCTATGGCGAGGACTCGGTCGCCAAGCAGTTCATTGGATTGGCAGAAGACCGAGTTCAGTAGATTCACGAGCGAGCTATGTATTATGCGTGCCAGCCAGATACACCGGCAGGTATGCCGATGCTGTTAGACAAGGCTTTGGCGATGGCGGCAGTTGAGGTTATCGAGGGATCACAGCGAGCATTGCAGCGGAAGCGACGGAGATATTAAGTTATGATGACGGTGCTGCCTTCTCATGGAAGTCGCTGGAGCCAACCGCCGTTGGTATTGGCCAACCCGCTGTCACTGGTCAAGTCCCGATTCAGCAATGGATTAGCTTTCCAAGGCAGGCGGCATCACACAGCAAACACATAAGGAGGCCCGCCCGATGGGAGAAACCTGCTGGATAGCCGATTTCGCCTTTGCGATAGCCAAAAGTTATCGCGGCCCGACAGGCCGCCGGACTGGCTGGACCAATTCCCCAGCCTGATGGGCTGGGCTAAGGAATCGCGGCCTCCTGGGCCTGGGGCTGGGGTGAAGGTATTTTCCACGTTTCCCGTCGATGCGGGCTAAAACCCGCGCTCCGAGAACCTACGTTCAACTCTCAAGCGGCCCGTTCCCACCGCCAAATCAGCCTCCGCTTTGTCTCCACCGTCAGTTTAAACCGCTCCGCCATCCGCAACCCTTCCACCCAAAAAATCTCGCCACCGGCCGTGGCCAGCAATAATTCCCTCCGCCGTTCCCGGGGGATTTTGGCGTTGGTGAACAAATCCTGCAATTTCACCGCCTGGGGCATGCCCAAGGGCTGAAAGCGATCGCCCGCCCGCCAGTGGCGCACCACCACCGTCGGCCCTAATTTAGCGGCATCAAACACTTCGCGCCCCGGCTCCGGGCGGACGGGGAGGGAGGCTTTCCCGGTTGTCCGCTGCCACTGAATCCGCACCCCCGCGAACTCGATCTCCCCGGTTCGGCGGGCCAATTTGATTTCACGCTCCGCCAGGTTAAATTCCGGTCTGACTGGTTGAGTTAATAATTTTACCCGGCCGGCGGTGTCCCGGACGACGAATAAATTCAAACCCGCGTTGACCGGCCGGCCGGCGGTTTCCCGGAGTTGTTCGATCAACTCAAAATCCATGGGCAGCCCCAACTTGGGCAGTTGCGCTTGAATTACCCGGCGTTGCACGGCCAGTGGCAGTTTGGCCAGGGGCTGCGCCTTTGAGCCGCGCGGTCCCGCCGCCAGCCATTGCGCTGCCAGGTCGCCCGCCAAATCCGCCTCGGCCCGGGCAATCTCCATGGCCCGCAACACCGTGCGGTTCAAACCTGGCTGGTATTTGGCGCGCAGCAACGGCAGCAGTTCGTTGCGCACGCGGTTGCGCGGCATCGCCAGCGAGGCATTAGTGGCATCCGGTCGGTATGGTACTCCGTGTGCGCTGGCGTATGCCTCCAGTTCGCACTTTGATATGTCCAGCAAGGGCCGGATCAGGTCAATGCCGGCATCCATCGGCGAGGGCGAACGCCAGCGCATGCCGGCCAGCCCTTCCCCGCCCGCCCCGCGCAGCAGGCGCAGGAAAAATAGTTCCACCTGGTCATCGGCATGATGCGCCAGCGCAATGGTCGAAAACCCGCCCGCCTGCGCCGTCCGTGCCAGAAATTCGTGCCGCAATTTGCGCGCCGCCATTTCGATGGACAGTCCGGATTGCTGCGCAAACGCCTTCACATCCCCCTGCCCCACCGTGACCGGCAGGTGCCCGGCAGCGGCGGTTTGGCGCACCAACGCCTCGTCCCGGTCACTGTTACGCCCGCGCAGTTGATGGTTGAAATGCGCCACGGCCAGTTTCCAACCCCCTTCGGGAGCCATGGTTTGCAGCAGGTGCAGCAGGACCATCGAATCCACGCCACCGGATACGGCCACCAGCAGCGCGCTGCCTCGCTGAAGGCCACAACGCCCCGGCAAGCCCGCCGCCACCCGCTGGATTACACTGGTCACCCGGGCATGGTACGGAACCGCAGTATTGGTGCAAGTCAGCGGCACACAAACTGGACAACGGATTGGCAAGCCAAGCCCCCCAGATTTCAATTGGACGGCAGGACTTAACCTCATTACTCATCCCGCCAGGAACCGCCCGACTTTTTTGACCGATGCCAAATCCATGCCCGGCGGCACACTTCCCCCGTAAGCCGCCCGGCCATACAAGTTCGCCAGGCCATGGAGCTCGCTGGTGATCTCGGGAAACTTCCGGCCCAGCTCGGCGCCGAATTCGCGGGCGGTCTGCTCCGGACGTTCGACCACGCCACGCTCCTTCGCCCCGATCAGCAAGCCTTTAAATTTGCCCAAATGCCGGGGCTCAGCGCCTTAATAATTCCGCCACCGCCACGATTGCATCGGGAAAGGCTTGCGGAGCCACTTGGTCGCCTGCTCGCAGAACGGTTTTTGAACCGTAACCGGCGAAATGTGGATCGCGATACATTTCAATGCTGGCATCGGTCAGATTTACAATCCAGACTTCGCCAATGCCCGCGCGTCCATAAGCGGGGATTTTTTCCTCACGATCATAGCCCAGGGTGCGGTCGGAAACTTCGACCAGCAAAAGCACTTCTTCCGGCTGCGGATGGCGGCCGGTGTAATCATCCGGCGAAGGCTTGAGCAGCATGAAGTCGGGCTCGGGTTCGGAATGATCATCCAGCCGTAGCGGGTCTTGGACGGAAGCCTGCCAGCGGCCCTGCGAAAGTTGAGTGTAGATTCGGTTCAAACGCTTAACCAAACCACTATGAAATGGACCGTTCGGGGACGTGTCAATAATCCTTCCGTTGAGCAATTCCATCCGCGCGCCCGGCCGGAAAACCGCTGTCTCCGTCATGCGGTAATACTCGTTCACATTAAAGCGATGTTCGGTCTGCACCGGCATAACCTACAAGTACCAGATCATCGCCGGCTTGGCAACCGGCGGAAATTTGCGGATGAACCGCGGCAGCTCACCCCGCCAGGTACCGCCAGACTTTTTTGACCGATTCCAAATCCATGCCCGCCGGCACACTTCCCCCGTAAGCCGCCCGGCCATACAAAATCGCCAAACCGCCCAACTCAGTGGTGATTTCGGGAAATTTCCGCCCCAGTTCGGCGCAAAATTCGCGCGCGGTCTGCTCCGGACGCGCGGCCATCCCGCGCTCTCCGGCCCAGACCTGCAACGCTTCAAAGCTGTAGAGCACCAGTTGTTCGGCCGTCCACGTCGTGTCATTGCCGGTGAGGAAGGGATTTTGAAACGCGGCGAAGTGCGGGCTTTTGGCTTTGGCGAGGCCAACCGCCGGCGCCGCGGCATCGACCGACGGCGAACCCCAGCGGTATAGATCCGCGAAAAACTTCCGGATGGCCGCCAGGATGGTCCGCGCCATGTCCCGCAACACCTCCCGGTTGCGGTATGCCCATACGGCCAGCAAACCCGCCAGGCCGAGCCAGAACAGCCAGCGCAACCATGGGTACAAATGATTTCCCAGTTCGGGTGGGACCGGGGACGGCGGGTTGTCCGGATTCGCTGCCGCCGGATCGGGGGCTTTTTCAGGCCCTGGACCCGGCGTTTTTTGGGTGCCGGAC
>CAIZWI010000299.1 GCA_903936645.1 uncultured Verrucomicrobia subdivision 3 bacterium | reverse complement strand
AGTGTCAGCGACCCCCAACTTCGCCTCACGGCCAATCTGGCGCCCAACCCGAATTTGCTCTTCAACGGTTGGGGGGTCACCCCTGCGGGCGAAGCCGTGCGCATCAGTGATTTGCCCCTGAAGATGACGGTGTCGCCCGATAAGCAAGTGCTGCTCGCCGTTTCCGGCGGCTTCAATGACACCGGGTTGAGCGTGCTGAACCTCGCCACGCATCAGCGCACCCAGTTTTTCCCCTTGCCTGAGGTTTGGAATGGACTGTCCTTGAGCGCGGATGGCCGTCGCATCCTGGTCAGTGGGGGCGATTCCGGCAATATTTATCAATTTGGCTATGCCGCCGGCAAAGCGACCGCCCTCGCCACCAACCAGCCCGCCCCGGACGAATCCCTCGTCTTTTTGGCCGGGCTCGCCGTGCACCCCTCGACCGGCCGCATCTATGTTTGCAATGAGGCCAACCACGAAATCTGGGTCCTCAATCCCTCGACCCTCCTGCGCGAGGCCACCATCACCGTCGGCGAATATCCCCATTCCTGCATCTTTGGGGCCAATCCCCGTTACCTCTACGTCAGCAACTGGGGCGGTCGCAGTGTGAGTGTGGTGGATACCCAGACCCAACACCGCGTGCGCGACCTCCCCGTCGGCATCCGGCCCAACGATCTGGCCTTGTCCCCCGATGGCCGCCTGTTCGTTGCCTGCAGCGGCGATAACACGGTGCACGTCATTCAAACGCGCGCGCTCGAAACGGACGGTGAGTCGGCCAGCCCCACGCGGCGTTTGCCCGAGAATACCCGGGAAATTATTTCCACCTCCCTCTACCCCCAGTCCCCTGAGGGCAGCACCCCGGACGCCCTGGCTGTGTCGCCTGATGGCAAAACCCTGTTCGTCGCCAATGCCGATAACAACAGTGTGCTCGTCGTCGATATTTCCAATGCCTTGTTCGATGACGCCCGCCGCAACGGTGAATCGGTTTCGCTCGTCAACGGTTTCATTCCCACCGGCTGGTATCCCTCCGCCGTGTGCGTCAGTCCCGATAGCCAGACCTTGTACGTCGGCAACGGCAAGGGCCTGGCCTCGCGGCCCAATTTTCCTTCCACCGATCCCGCCCTGGTCAAAAAGAAAACGCGCAACCAACCCCACGCCTTTGATTATATTCCGCGCACCCTGGAAGGTTCCGTTTCCTTCATCGCGCGCCCCAATCCGGCGCAAATGGCTGCTTACACCGAACAAGTCCGCCGCAATTCCCCCTACACTCCCGCGACCTTGCATCACGCCCCCGTTCCCAGTGCCACTGTCATTCCCGATCAAGTCGGTCAGTCCTGTCCCATCAAGCACGTGCTCTATATCATCAAGGAAAACCGCACCTACGACCAGGTGTTCGGCGACCTGACCAACGCCGCCGGCCAGCCCATTGGCAATGGCGACCCCAATCTCGCCATCTACGGCCAGCAGGTGACCCCCAACCAGCACCAGCTCGCCCGGGATTATGTCTTGCTCGATAATCTCTATTGCAACAGCGAAGTCAGTGTGGACGGGCACAGTTGGTGCGATGCCGCCATGGCCACGGATTTTAACCAGCGTTCCTGGATCATTTCCTATTCCAAGCATGGTTCCCTGCCGGGCAACACCGAAATGGAAAACCCCTCCGCCGGTTATCTCTGGGACCTGTGCCAGCGCCACGGCGTGAGTTTCAAAACCTATGGCGAAGGCTCTCGGAAAGTGCCCTCCGCCAATCGCGGCCGCTGGACCGGTGCCCGTGACATGGACAAGGTGAAATGGTGGATCGCCGATTTGCAAGCCGCCGAGCAAACCGGGGAGCTGCCGCAGTTCATGATCATGTCCCTCGGCGAAAATCATACCAAGGGCACGACCCCGGATGCCTTTACCCCCGATGCCTGTGTGGCCAGCAACGACCTTGGCCTCGGCCGCCTCGTCGAGGCCGCCTCCCGGAGCAAGTTTTGGAGCGAAATGGCCATTTTCGTCATTGAGGATGATGCCCAGAACGGCCCCGATCACGTCGATGCGCACCGCACCACCGGCCTCGTCATCAGTCCCTATTGCCAGCACGGCGTGGTGGACAGCACCCTCTACTCCACCGCCAGCATGGTGCGCACCATTGAATTGATCCTGGGCCTGCCCCCGCTCACACAATACGATGCGGGCGCGACTCCGATGTTTAAGTGCTTCAGCAACCATGCCCAACTCAGCGTCTTTACCCCGCTCACTCCGGGAGTCAATTTAACCGCCCGCAACACGGCTAAATCTCCGGGGGCCAAAGAGTCAGCGAAAATGAACTTCCGGGAATATGACCGGGCCCCGGAGGATGCCCTGAACCGCGTGCTTTGGGCGGCCGCCAAGGGGCCGGAGGCTCCCTATCCGACCCCCATCCATCGCGCCATCTTTACCGGTGGCCTGGTTTCCCCCCAGCCGTAATCCTGGCTCCTGCGGCTATGACCTTAATCAGGCTTCTCTGTCCCACCCTGCGCGCCTTTCTGGCGCTGCTGGCATTGGCCGCCACTCTGGATCGTCTCGCCGCGGCCGAGGTGGATTCGGCTCCCCCCGCCCGCGCTGGCGCCCTCTTGTCCGCTTATGCCCACAATGATTACGCGCATCCGCACCCATTGTTCGACGCTCTGGCCCAGGGTTTCAATCGCGTGGAAGCCGACGTCTGGCTGGTCGATGGCCAGTTGCTCGTGGCCCACAACCTTAAAGCGGTGCAGCCTGAGCGCACCCTCGCCGCCCTGTATCTGGACCCCTTGCGCGCCCTCATCCAGGACCACGGCGGCCAGGTGTTCACCAACGCCCGCACCTTCACTTTGCTGATTGATGTCAAATCGGCGGCCGAACCCACCTGGTTCGCCCTGCGGCAATTACTGCAAAATTACACCAACCTGCTCACCTCCTGGTCTGCGCATCAGACCCACACCAACTCCCTGGCCATCATCCTTTCCGGCAATCGGGCGTTCCAACTGCTTGCCGCCGAACCCTTGCGCTATGCTGCCTTGGATGGCCGGCTTGCGGACCTGCCCGCCAATCCCTCGCCCCAACTCGTTCCGCTCATCAGTGATAACTGGACCCTGCATTTCTCCTGGCGTGGTCATGGTGATTTTCCCCCTGACGAAAAAAAACGTTTGCGGGAACTGGTCGGGCAGGTGCATCAGCAGGGCCGGATCCTGCGCTTTTGGGCCATTCCTGACCACCCGAACGCCTGGCGCGAACTTCAGTCCGCCGGGGTTGATATCCTCGGTACGGACGATTTGATTGGCCTGGCGAAATTCTTGGAAAACAACCACTCTTGAGCGCTGGCATCTGACCTGCCCGCTCCTCGTGGTTGGCTGCGCCACCGGTCCTCCCCCCGGGGTCGCGCCGCTGGGGGGATAAACCTTTTGCTGCCCTTACTATTGAAGAATTCGTCCGGAAATGTCCCGCTGCCCGGGGAGCAGTGATGATTGCGAAAGGCCTGCAAGCTGCCATGTCGCCGGCTGCTTTACCACCCGCCTTCGGTCAAAGCCACCGTAATATTCCGGGCCAGATCATCGGCCAGCAACGAGAGT
>CAIZWI010000298.1 GCA_903936645.1 uncultured Verrucomicrobia subdivision 3 bacterium | reverse complement strand
CTCGGCATTGACCGGTTCACTCCCGTTCCAACCGCCCGCGACCAGCACCCGGCCACTGGGTAATAGGGTGGCGGTGTGGTTTTGGCGATTCGCGGCCAGCGCTGCCGTCAGCGTCCACGCTCCCGTGGCCGGGTCGTACAGTTCACAACTGGCATAGGGCCCATAGTTGCCATTGGTGGCGCCCCCGGTCACCAGCACTTTGCCGTTCGGCAGCAACGTGGCTGTGTGGTTTAAACGGGCGACCTTGAGGAATCCGGTGGGGGTCCATTGTTGCGTGGCGGGATCGTATAACTCCGCCGTATTGCCCGCATAATGATTGGTCGAGGTCCCGCCCGCCACCAGCACCAGGTTGCCGGGCAGCAGGGTGGCCGTGTGGTCATCCCGGGCGGCGGTCAGGGAACCCGTGAGCGTCCACGTCCCGCTGGCCGGATCATACAACTCCGCGGCGGCCAGCGGGGCACCGCCCGCCGTTCGTCCCCCGGCGACCAGCACTTTGCCGTTGGGCAGGAGGGTCGCCGTGTGCAGATAACGCGCCACGTTCAGCGGACCGGTACTCGTCCACGTGCCGGTGGCAGGGTCATACAACTCCGCACTATTGAGCGCCGTGCTGGTGCCATAACCACCCGCAACCAGCACTTGGCCACTGGGCAGCAACACGGCGGTGTGAAAATCCCGGGCCACAGCGAGCGAACCCGTGTTCGTCCAGGTCCCGGCGACCGGATCATACAATTCAGCCAGCGCTAGGATGCCGCCGCTGCTATTCCCCCCGGCCACCAGCACCCGGCCATCCGGCAGCAAGGTGGCCGTCTGGGCATCGCAATTGGTCACCAGCGAACTGATGGTGGAAAATCCGCCCGCCGCCCGCGCCTGATTGAGGCTCCCCCCACTGGCCATGAGCACGACTATGAGGAGTAAGAGCCCGGGAAGCGCGGCCCGCTTCGAAACGACCTGAGTACGCTCAACAGGTCGTGAATGGCTAAATACCGACCGCCTTGTCAGCAGAATCATTTTCATAAAACCGCTGGAGCCCCCACCCGCCGGATGACTCCCGGAAAGCAACGCCGCCAAACTCAGCTGCCGCAGCCTGACCGAGAAATAACGTTAGTGTGACTCTCCGGGCTTGTCAATCCCGATTCAAACTCCTCATGCGGAGGCATTAAGGGGCCAAAGGAGTGGTTTTAAAAAACCAGCGGCGCCAAAGAAACCAGAGGTTTTGGGAAACTGCCAGGTGACCGGGTTCGGCACATCGACCGCTGCGGTCAAGCACAATGGTTTGCCTCAAGGCATTCCCCCCTCACTCCATCGAAGGCCACCGCGCGCTATTCAAACTCATGCGTAACAGCACGTAGAGCGCGCCGGTTACCACCGTCTCCACCGCAAGAAACGGCCAAAACCAGCCCTTGGCCCAGGCGAAGCTGGCCAGGCCCGCCAAGGCCATGGAGGCTAACATGACGCCGAACATGCGCAGGCCCCGCCCGGCGGACTTGGCGGATTCCGTGGGTTGCGAGAGCGGGATGGCCCGGCCGCCCAGGCTGGGGATCAAGGCGTACAACGGTACCACAATCAGCCCCGGCAGCAGCAGCAGACTGTGCGAGGCCATGTCACCGCCGAGCAGCCAAACACACAAGGCAAACACCGCCACCAGCGGCAGCACGAGCAACAGGAGCACCGCCCGCCGGGCGCCATGGTACAAGGACGCCGGGCCCGCCAGGGGTGCGGCCCGGAAGAGGTCGGCCGCCTGCCAGTGTTGCGAAAACTGGATCATGCCCAGGGCCAGCATGGGAATCAGGCCCAGGTAGGCTCCCGCAAAGGCAATGCCAAAACCACTGATATCCGGACCATTTTGGCCATGATGACTATGATGCCCATAGCCCTGCATAATCATGATGAAGGGCATCACGAGCATGGGCGCCAGGCCGGGGTAAACGCGCAGCTTCATGTCGCGATCCCGCAAGAGGTAAGCCAGGGTCAGTTTAAAGGAGGCCCGGGCCACCGAATCGCGCAGCCACCAACTCAGCGGGGGCGCATCAATCACGCGGCCCAGCCAGCGCTGGCGGACGCGTTCCGCAGCGCGCGCGGCCGGCCGGGCCGGTCCCGCCTCGCCCAGTGTTTGCAGGCCGCTGACATAACTGTTGGCCAGTTTGCCAAAGGCCACCCAGAGAATGGTGGCGGTGACCGCCACGCCCAGCGCCGCCAGCTCCCACGAACGCCAACTGCGGTCGCCGGCCAGAGCATCATCAAAACCGGCAAACCACGCCGGCGGCACCAGCACCATCCACCAGGCGTCTCCCGTAAAATGGCCTTCCGGGCCGAACCGGCGCAGGATCTGGGGGATGATCTGCCCGCCCGCCACCACCATGATGGCCATGATCACCTGAAACGTGGTCATCAGACCATCCAGCTTTTCCCGGCCAAACCAGCGGAGGCACAGCTGGTACCCCAGCACCACCGAGCCGGTGCAAAACAGGGCCTCCATCCCGGTGGAAAGCACATGGGCGAGCGGATATACCCAACTGCCGCCCCCGGCATAACTCCCGGCAATGAACCCGACCAAATTAAAAGCCCCCGCCAGCCAGAGGGAAACCTGCACGAGCACGGCAATTTTGGCCCACAGCAACGCCTTGGGTTCCACCGGCCGGTGCAATAATATATCCGCCTCCTGCTGGTTGAAGAGCACCTCGCCGGCCGAGGAGGCAATGAACATGCCCAGAAACACCAGCGTCATCCCATGCAGGTACAACGACATGGCAAACACCGACTGGCGCACGAAGAACAGGGCGAACAGCCCGAACAACCCGTAAAACAGCAGGGTGAAGGCGAGTTTTTTAGCGACGCTTTGCGGCACGCCCGATTTTTGCAGGCCCCGGGCCGAGCGGCCGCGCAGGAACAGGGTGAGAAAAAGGTGCCGCAGCGTTTGCGCGGGGGTGCGGGCCGGTTTCGGTGCCGGGTTCATGGACGGAAGGTTTTGGCGAAATCCGCCGCCCGTTGCTCCAGTTCTGCCCCGCCCGTAATGGTGGTAAAAAGATGCTCCAGGGTGCCCGCCTGATGCTCGGCCACCAGCACCTCCGGCCGGCCATCCAGCAGCAGCTTGCCCTTGTCGATAATGATCACCCGGTCGCACACGCGCTCCACCACGTCCAGGATGTGCGAGCTATACACGATAGTCTTGCCTTCCTTCGCCAGGGTTTGGATGAGCGTCTTGAAACCCACCGCGGCATTGGCGTCCAGGCCATCCAGTGGTTCATCGAAAAACACGACCGGCGGGTTGTGCAGCAACGCGGCGGTAATGACCACCTTTCGCCGCATGCCCTTGGAATAGGCCCCCAGCAGTTTGTCCGTGAGCGTGGCAAAACTGAGATCGAAAAAAGCGATGAACTGCCGGATGCGCTCCAGAGCCGCCTCCTGCGGAATCGCATACAAGGCCGCCACCATCTCCAAATATTCCAACCCGGTGAGCGATTCAAACACCGCGCCGGAATCCGGCACAAAACCCACGCGGCGTTTGACCTCCAGCAATTGCGTGCGCAAATCGCACCCGGCCACCGTGGCGGTGCCACTGGTCGGCTCGATCATCCCGGTGAGCATTTTGAGCGTGGTGGATTTGCCCGCCCCATTGGGCCCAAGGAACCCGACGATCTGCCCGGCGGGAATCTCGAAGGATAGGCCATCCACGGCCGTCTGGGTGCCGAATTGTTTGGTCAGACTTTGGACAGAAATCATGGCGGAACAGTTTTATGCCGGAATGCCCCGCCGCTGGCGAGCGAAAAGCGTCGCGCGGGAATAACCTCCCCGCGACGCAGACCATCGGCGGCACGGGTACTGGCTCCATTTGACAAACCCTACCCGCCATCATATACTCATCATAAGAGTGGTTTTGATTGGGTGCTCTTTATATCGCTCCTCCCGGACCAAACGGCGGCAAGTTCTTTGACATCACCCAAAAGACACCCGGAGCATGAGCCACCCTCGGGCTCATCCAGGTTAATCGGGGTTAATCCGGCTTAATCCGACATTTAAAAATCCAGCCCT
>CAIZWI010000297.1 GCA_903936645.1 uncultured Verrucomicrobia subdivision 3 bacterium | reverse complement strand
TACGAGCAGGAAGAGGTCACCCGCGAACTGGTGGACACGGCGATGATCCTGGAGGATTTGACGCGCAATGCGAGCGTCCACGCCGCCGGGGTGGTGATTGGCGACCAACCACTCGTCAATCTATTGCCGCTCAAGAAGGGCGATGACGACGATGAGCAGGGCATGCTGGTGACCCAGTACGCGATGGGCCCGGTGGGCGATCTGGGCCTGTTGAAGATGGATTTTCTGGGGCTCAAGACCCTGACGGTGATCCGCAACACCTGCGAAATGGTCCAGCGCACGCAGGGCATTGAGGTGCCGATTGACCACCTCAACCTCCACGATAAAAAAACCTACGATCTACTGAATCGCGCGGAAACGCTGGGGGTGTTCCAGTTGGAATCCGGCGGGATGCGGGATTTGTGCCGCAAATTCCAAATTAGTTCCGTGGAGCACATCACGGCGCTCGTGGCGCTGTACCGGCCCGGCCCGATGGACCTGATTCCGGAATTCATCAAGCGCCGGCATGGGGAAATTGACATTAAATACGAGCATCCCCTGCTGGAAAGCATTTCCAAGGAGACGTATGGGATTCTCATTTACCAGGAACAGGTGATGCAGGCGGCGCAGTTGCTGGCCGGCTATTCGCTGGGCGGCGCCGATTTGCTGCGGCGCGCGATGGGCAAGAAGAAGAAGGAGGAAATGGAGAAGCACCGCGACCTGTTTGTGAAAGGGTCGGCGGAGAAAAACAAAATTTCGGCGGCCAAGGCGAACCAGATTTTCGATTTGCTCGAAAAATTTGCCGGTTATGGTTTTAACAAATCGCACGCCGCCGCCTATGCGATCGTCTCGTATCAAACCGCCTATCTGAAGGCCAATTATCCCGTGGAATTCTTCTGCGCGATGATGACCAACGACATGGCGGATCTGGATAAACTGGCGCAGTACATTGCGGAGGCGCGGGCCTTTGGCATTGAGGTATTGCAGCCGGATATCAACGAGAGCAGTGTTTATTTCGCCCCGGGTCCGGACGTGCCGGCCGAGGGTGCCAAACGGCCGATTCGCTTTGGCCTGGTGGCCATCAAAGGCGTGGGCGAGGCGGCGGTGCAGGCCGTGCTGAAGGCCCGGGAGGAGGGCGGTAAATTTAAGACCCTCGCGGATTTATGCGAACGGGTGGATGGCCGCAGCCTGGGCCGCAAGACCCTGGAGTCGCTGATCAAGGCCGGGGCTTGCGATTGCCTGGGGCAAAACCGCGCCACACTGTTTGCGCAGTTGGAGCGGACGATGGCGCGGGCCGCCAGCACGCTGGCGGACAAACAAAAGGGCCAGGGCGGCTTGTTTGATGTGCTGGAGGAGAAGCCCTCGCCCAAGGCGGAGGCCGCCAGCTTGCTCCCGGAATGGCCGCAGCACGAATTGCTGGCGCACGAAAAGGAATTGCTCGGTTTTTATGTCACCGGCCATCCCTTAACGCCCTTTGTGCCATTGCTCCAAAAATTCACCACCAGCACGATTGCCAAGCTAGGTGAATTGCCCAACCGCAGCCTGACGCGCATCGGCGGGATGATCTCGGTGGTGCAAAACGGTTTCTCCAAGAAGTCGGGCAAGCCTTATTCCATGGTGACGGTGGAAGACCTGGAAGGCTCTGTGCAGTTGCTCTGCATGAACGAGAATTATGATAAATTCCGTTCCTTGTTTGAGGTTAACCGGGTGATTCTGGTGACGGGCGAAGTCAACACCGGCGAGGACAAGCCCAAGATGTTCCCCCAGGAAATCATGAACCTGGAGGACGCGCCCAAGAAATATACCAAGCAGGTGCATTTCCGCCTCAACATGGCCCATTTGCAACCGGAGGACGTCGTGGCGGCGGGCGAAATCGTGAGCCGTCATCCCGGCAAATGCCCGTTGTTTCTCTGTTTCCTGCCGCCCGCCGGCGGGGTGGTCTTTCTGGATGCCAGCGACCGGTTCAACGTGACCCCCTCCCTCAAGCTGGAGCAGGAAGTGAACGCACGCTACGGCCCCAACACCTATTACACCAAGGTGGACACCAGCCTCCCCGAACGTGCCCCGCGCAAATGGGAGAAGAAAAACAATGGCGGGGGTGGTGACGATGAATAGGGGATTTTATTTTTGCTGTTCGTCACGGAGCGAAGAAAGGACAATGAGTGGGAGTATCATGCTTATGAAACTTAACCAGCGGTTCAACATGGCCCTGGTTTTAGGTACGCTGCTGGCCAGCGGCGCACGGTCCACCCACGCCCAAACCACCGCCTTTTACTTCACAAGTTCACGCAGCAGTTGGATCGGCCAGGGCCAGACTCTTTTTGCTTCCTCCGCGAACGGTTATACAATCAATCATGTACTGGGGTTAAATCAGTACGAAGTCGCATTTGACGTGATCCCCACGCCCTCCACCGGAAACTGGTGGTGGCTAGAAATGAACAACCCGCAAGGCGCGTCCCCCTACCTCACGAATGGACTCTACGAAAATGCCGAAAGGTTGGGCGGCAATGCCGGCCCGGGATTGTCCTTTTACGGGGCTGGTCGTGGCGACAACACTTCCACTGGCTATTTCGACGTTCTGGAGATCGTTTACGATGGCAACCATAATCTGCGCTCTTTCGCCGCCGATTTTGTGCAGTACGATTATGGCCTGACCACCGAATGGAATCAGGGCAGCATCCGGTACAATTCAAACATCCCAATTCCAGAACCCACCACGCCCGCCCTGCTCATTTTTGGTTGGGGGCTCTTTGGACGACACCTGCGGATGAGGGGCAAGGTTACCCAGTTGCCAGTAGATTGCCTGATGAAGCACGTGGCCGCCTGGAGTGGCCGATTGCAGGGGGCTTCCTTTAGTAAGTGCCTTAAGCGCAATTTATTTGCGTCGTCCAGCAGCCGGGTTTTTAGTTGCCAAATGCGGCGGGCACCGGCTGAATAACCAAAAACCATGCATCCAGCTCTTTCGAATATGGCTCCATCGGGCTCCAAAAATTTAAAAACCCGGCGTGAATTTTTTAAAGCTGCGGCCGCAGCCGGAGTGTTGGGCTCGCTGGCCCTGCCCGTGGGGGTGCCGGCCCAAACGAACATGGCCCCGGCCCCCCAAACTGGCGATGACCGGGCGTATTGGGTGGCAGTGCTCAACCGGATTGCCTCCCCGGTGCTGGAAAATCTCGCCCGCCGGGAATTGCGCGCCCGCATGCCGGTCGAGGCCCGGCCGGGCACCCAGCGGGCGGGCGTGACCCATCTGGAAGCCTTTGGCCGTTTGCTGGCCGGCCTGGCCCCCTGGCTGGGAGCCCCGGGCCTGACCGGCAGCGAATTGGCCCGGCAAGCCAAGAGCATTGAACTGCTCCACACGGCCCTGGACGCGGCCACGGACCCGCAATCGCCGGACTTTATGAATTTCACCCGGGAAGGCCAGCCCCTCGTGGATGCGGCTTTTTTGGCCCAAGGGCTGTTGCGTGCCCCGCAGGTTTTATGGGAACCGCTCGAACCGCGCGTCAAGCAGCAAGTCATCACCGCGCTGAAATCCACCCGCACGATTGCGACGCCCCAATCCAATAACTGGGTGATGTTCGCGGCCATGATTGAGGCGGCCCTGCACCATTTTGGCGAGGCCACCCGGGAGGCACGACTGGAGGGGTGTGTGCGCAAAATGCTTGGCTGGTACGCTGGCGACGGGGCCTACGGGGATGGCGAATTTTTCCATTTCGATTATTACAATAGTTTCGTCATTCAACCGATGCTGCTGGATGTGCTCGGGGAGCTGGCCACGCCGGGTTCGTTGTTTCAGAAACCCCAGGCCACGGTACGCCAGCGCGCACGGCGCTATGCGGAAGTACAGGAACGCCTGATTGCCCCGGATGGCACGTTTCCGGCGCTTGGCCGCTCCACCTGTTACCGCTTCGGAGCGTTTCAATTGCTGGCCCAAATGGCCTGGCGGCGGGAACTGCCGGCCGAAGTCAAACCCGCCCAGGTGCGGTGCGCCCTGACGGCGGTGATCCGCCGCATGATCGAGGCGCCGGGAACGTTTGATGCGCAAGGCTGGCTGCAACTGGGGTTTTGTGGTCATCAGCCAGCGCTGGCCGAAACTTATATCTCCACCGGCAGTCTGTACCTTTGCGCGGTGGGCTTGCTCCCGCTCGGCCTGCCGCCCACGGATGAATTTTGGAGTGCGCCAGCGGCCCGCTGGACCGCGCAAAAATTATGGTCGGGCGAGAATCTGCCCGCCGACCATGCGCTGGCGGATGTCAAAGCGGTGGACGTTCCCGCTTTGCTAAAGTGAAAAAGGCGCTTGCCAGCCGCAGGGTTTTTATTCCATTATTTTCCCTCATGAGACATATTTCCAAACTTTCCGGAAGTTTTCTGGCCGTGCTGGTGGGTGGTGGCCTGGCGTTTTCCGCCGCGGCGGCCATCGACGTGAGCAAACTGCCCCCGCCCGCCACGAAGACGGGCATTACTTTCACCAACGATATTCAACCGCTGTTCAAAGCGTCTTGTGTGCGCTGCCATGGCGCGCAACGCGCCCGGGGCGGCATACGGCTTGACAGCCTCGCGGCCGTGCTCAAAGGCGGCGAGGATGGTCCCATCCTCAAAGTGGGTGACAGCGCCGGCAGCCAGTTGGTGGCGGCCATTTCCCAATTGGATCCCAAATCCGCCATGCCGCCCAAGCAGCGCGGCCGGCGGCCCGGTGGCCCCGGAGGTCCGGGCGGACCTGGTGGCGAAGGCCGTCCTCCCGGCGCCCTTGGTGAGGGCGGACCTGGTGCGGGTCCCGGCGGACCTGGCGGACCGGAAATGGCCATGGGCACCAACGGCCCGGCGGGCGGCCCGCCCCGGCGTCCCCAAGGCCCCCCGGCGAAGCCCCTGACGGCGGAAGAAGTCGGGCTGGTCCGTGCCTGGATTGACCAAGGCGCCAATTAATCAATTAAATTTTGGTCGCAATCAACACCGCTGGCTGCCTCCGGGCAGCCAGCGTTTTTTTGCGCCCAGGCTAGTTAGTCTGGCTGTATTGGATCCGGAAAAAGACTTGGTTTGGGCGCGCTGGAAAGGAGGCTTGGAGCCAAAGCAGAGAACCCAAGTTTTGCTGGGTGGTGAGCAGCAGCGGGGTGGTGTTGGTCCAGTTCAGGAAATTGGGGGTGGTTTGGAATTGCCGGCGCACATCCCCCAGGCTGGCCCGCTCGCGGAATTTCAGGGCAAAGGTCTGTCCGGGCAGAGTGGAGGCTTGCACGAGCACATTGGTGGCATCGGCAACGAGGGGATTACCGCCAGTGGCAAACTCCAGCAAGTTGGGGGCGCCATCGCCATCGGGGTCGGACTGCGGAAACCCGATGGCGGGATTGTTCAACTGCGCATCCGAAAAATTCTGCAGCGCCCAATCGCCAAAGGTGCCAGGCACCGCGCGCTCGGCAAACACGACTTCCGCCACCTGCACATTGCGGGGGTTGGTGGGATAGTTCGGATCATAAGAACTGAAGATGAGCAATTCCGCATTGGTGGCGTAGACCGGAGGCGCGCACGTCACCGACAGGGTGCTGGTCGCCGCCATGGTGCCGGCATACACCACCACGCCATTCAGTAACATTTGCATGGCTTTGGGACCATAGCCGCCGTTACTGGTGCGCGGATAGACCTGGAAGCTGGCCACCCCGATATTGCGCGGAAAGGTGAATTTCAGCCATTGGGGATTATTCGTGGTCGGACCCTGGCCGGGATTGGTACCGCCGGACACCCAGAAGTCGGCCAGATTGCCGTTGATGGTGTTGGCGGCGGGATAACCCGTTTGCGTGGAGGAAGCCGTGGCCGTGGTCACCGCCACAGCATACGGCGGGTAAGCCGCCGCCGGCGCCACCAGGGCATTCATTTGCACGGGGAGGCCGCCAAGTCCGGGAAAGGTTAAGACCGCGTTGGTCCCGGAGACCTGCCAGGCGATTTGCGCGGCGGCATTGGAAGTTTGCAGGGTATTCTTGCCGGGAAACCACACGGCATAGCGCGGACCAAGGGAATTGGCCGGATAAAACTGCAAGGTATCCTGCGCCGCTCCCAGGCGGTTGTAACTGCCAGCCGTCTGGTAATTAAAATAGCCCGCCGGGCCGGCGGCGAGACCATAGTGACCGGCCACGGAAACCCAGGTATTGGAAACGTTACGGCTGGTGCCAGAAAGATTCGTAAAGCTGGCGGAGGCATTGGTCCATTCCAACAGGCGCGTGCCGCCGGTGAGGGGATCATTTTCGATGCCCGTGCAGAAACTCGCGGCCGAGGTCGCAGCCACGCCGGCAACCGGGTGTGGCACTTCCACAATGCCCACGGTTTCTCCCGTGCTTTTCAGGTAAACTTCGGTGGTGCCATTCGCGCCGTTCACCAACTGCAACTCCGCGGTAAAGCCATTGGCATTCGTCACCAGACTGACCAGGGTGGCGGCGGAGGGATTGCCAAGCGAGCCCAGGCCGATGACGCCGGGCAACAGCGGGGTGGCCACAAACGCATTATTGGGGATGGCCACGGCCGGGGACTCAATCATGGCCATGATGCGGGAACCATAGCTTAAGGACACATAGCCGTTGGTGCTGCGCTGGATGACCACCCCCACATCGGGATAACTGGCCACCACCGGCGTGGGACCGGCAACCGGTCCGGCGGGATAGTCGGCAACGGACCATTGGAGCCAGGCAATGGCCGTGCGACGGGCCTCGACGGCTTCGCGGTAAAAGCCACCGCCACTGGGTCCGATGAAGCTACCGTCGCCATTAACGATCTGGCGGGACCTGACCAGCTGGGCCAGCTGGGCATCGTCCCACCGGGCCAAGGGGTCATTAAAGTGCGCGGCGATCCAGGTGATGTAGGAATTTTGTTCATAATCATGCAGCTCCCAGTCAATGCCGGCGGGGTAAGCGAAATCGCCGGAATCCATGATCATGGCATTGAGATTATTGGTCCAGACCGCCAGGACATTGTGATCCGCGAAGGGCACCAATTGCGTGGCGAGGGCCGGATTGGCAAGCCGGGCCATCAGCAGGGAATCACCCGCGGACATGCCCGCCACCATTTCATAAGTGGGATGATAAAAGCCGTGGTTTTCCAGCGCGTAACTGGGATACAGCGTCACGGTGGTAATCCAAGACGCCAGGGGATCGCCATTGGTATTTGCCACGGTGTAGGTGTTGGCGAGGTAAGACTTGGCGGCATTCAACCAGACAGGCGCATTATTACTGGCACTCAACCAGGCGGCGCCCAGGGCGAGAATATTGCCCTGCCAGGCATTTTCCTCCGCCTTGGTATCGGAGATATAGCCCGAGGCCGGGGCGATCGCGGCCCGATGATCCGCCTCGCTGGCCACGACGCGCCGAACGGCGGTCACGGTGCTGGCGGGCAGATTGGTTTGCACCAGCAGACAGGCCAGCCCCATGGATCCCGACCACTCGGGGGTCTGCCAGTCGGTGCTGCTGGAACTGCTCCAACCCCACTGATATCCATCCACGCATTTGCTGGCCCCGCTAACATGGGTGGCGGTGTCGTAATTCAGGGCCTGGCGGAGGCGCGCCAACCGGGTGGGATTCCGGGGATCGCCCGGGAGGGCGACCACCAGCACGGCGTAGGCCACGGCCACACCACTATTCCCGCGAATGCCGCCATTGCCCGAACTGCCGCCATCGCCCCAATAGCCGGCATCGGCGGGGGCACCCGAATAATTGGCGGAATGCCAAATGGATTCGGCATAGGTTTCAAAATTGGTGAGGCACTGAAGGTAGAGCCCCGCCGAATCGGCACGGGCGGGTTGCATGGCCGCCAGACAGAAAACGGCCATGACCCAGGCAAAACGTAATTTCATAAAATGGGGGACCAACCGTTGCCAAAAGAGTTACGCCGGCACGCTAGCAGATTTAGGGGGCGTGGGTAAGGGAATTGCGAAATGGTTCCATGGCCCCCAAATCAGCCTGGTAAAAATAGAGCTGGCGGGAGGAGGGGTTCCAGGAATGCAGGAAGAACATATCGCGGGATTTGATCCACTGGGTCGAACCGTCGGCAAACACTTCGTTGCCCCCGACCGGGGTATTGCCGGGCTTTTTATGAGCCGGCAGATCAACGAAGCCACTGCCGGCGGGTTGGGTGGCATCACCCCAGACCAAACCGGAACCGGCGTCAAATTTGATAATGAGATCGGCAGCGAGCATCCAGACGGGTTTTGAGGAGGCCGTTTTCACGGGACTGGCCGCCGCGACCCCCGAGGGAGCCAGATTATTCAACCAAATGGAGACCCCCCCGTAATACTGATAGCCGATGCCCCATTGGTTGTAGGTGGGATTGTAGGCGGGCAGGGTTTTGCGGTTTGGGCAGCTCCAAATGGTGTTGAGCTGGTTGGAATTCACGTTGAGGCCGACGGAAGTCCAGGCGGAAACCTGGACATTGGGATCCAGGGCGATGGGTTGAAACACGGCGGCCGAGCCGCTGCCGGTGGAATAGGCGGGCACAAAATAATCCCGGAAGTCGCCGGCATAAATGGTGGTGGCCAGGCCGATCTGACGGAGGTTGTTCTGGCATTGGGCGCGCTTGGCCTTTTCCTTGGCGGCCGCCAGCGCGGGCAATAACATGGCCGCCAGGATGGCGATGATGGCAATCACCACCAATAGTTCAATCAGGGTGAAACCACGCTGGGGATAGTCTTTATGTTTCAAGATGATAATAAGTTAAGCCAAGGCCGGTGGCAGTTCCATCCCCCAAATATGGGAGTCTGGCGGGGGCAAAAAGAAGGAGCCGGGGATTAACCCGGCTCCGTTGATTGAACCATCAATTATTCGGGCCCCTGGCGATCAAGGATGGCGCAGGCGATAAAACACTGCCGGATTGGCCGGGTTTACGGGAATTACCGTACTCGTGACCGAGCTGCTACCGGGGACGTCCACCCATTGGTTCGACAGACCGGTGCTGAGGCTGTTGGTTTGGGATTGCAGAATCCACCCGAGGTGATCGGCGGCCCAAGCGAGGCTGAGATTACCACCAGAGACGGTGGCGATGATCGGCGTCGGGTTAGGAGCCACCGACACGACCAAGAGGCTGCCCGAACCGCCGGTTAAATAGGAGGGATCGGTGGTGCTGTTATGCACCCCGGCCGAAGCGTTCACGCCATCAAGCACAAGACCGGCCACGGTGTTGGTGCCAGCGAAAGCCAGGGTTAATTGTCCCCCGGTAGCCAGGGTCACCGTGCCACTGGCCGGAAGGCTGGCCACAGCCAGGGATAGCACGCCATTACTGATGACCGTGGTGTTGCCCGTATTTGAGTTGGTGCCATTCAGCGTTTGATACCCGCCGTTCACCACCAGGTTCAAAGGTCCGGCGAGAACGCCGCTGTAGACCGAGCTCGGCGGGGCCAGCAAGGTCAGCGTGCTGGCCGAGGCCGCGCTGTTCGTTACCAGTTCAGCGAACGCCGCGCCATCGGCCAGCCCCGCCAGCGTCTGGCTGAAGCCATTCAAGTCAAAAGTGGCGGTGCCCGAAACACCCACCATCAAGGTGGCCGCCGGGCTGAGCCCGTTGTTGGCCCCCAAGGAGCAGGTACCGCTGAGGTTAAACGTTGAATAATTGCCGCCACCGGCGAAACGCACGCGACCATTGCGCACACTCATCACGCCGGTCGTGGTATTGGTAACCGGCCCGGTCACGTTCAAATACCCGGAGGTAATGGGGCCCACAAAATTGCCACCACTGGCGGGCGAAGCATCAAACTCGAGGGGCCCGCTGACGGTCGTAACGGTGCCGTTGGTATTATCATTCACCATCAAAATGCCATTGCCCACGCCCGGATTCACGGTGGAGGCGACGATCGAGTTGGTGAAGGTGACACCATCCGCGAGCACAAACCGGCCGGCACCGCTGACGGTGACCGGGCCCGTTCCGAGGGCACCACTGGCATTCAATCCGATCACCGAACCATTGAGGGTGAACCCATTTTGAAAGGTATTGGCCGCAGCCAGGGTCAAATTACCGCCACCGATGGCCGTCAAGGCAGCCACCCCGCTCACGGTGTTGCTCAACACCAGCGTCGCTCCGCCATCCAGACCGATGGTGGAATCCGCGAGCATGGTGACCGTGCCGCTATCAATGGTGACACCCGCGCCGCCCTTGCGGAGGGCACCGTTGTTATCCGGACCGACACCACTGATGGTCAGCGGATTGCTGATATTCACATTGGCGGTAATGTAGACCTGGCCGCCACTGGCAACGGCGGCGGCACCGGTGCCGAGGCCGGAACCGCTCAGCAGATTCAATATGACTTGGTTAACCAGCGTGCTGCCCGAGTAATCGTTCGGGCCAGAAATCGCCACCGTGCCGGTGCCTTCAAAGCTTACCGTGCCTGTGCCATGAATGGCATTGCCCACATTCAGCACGGCATCCGCCCGGTTGAAGGAGAGGGTCGCATTATTCGTCACCGGCCCGCTGCCCAGGGTGCCGTAGGTGTCGCCATTGCCGACTTGCAATTTGCCACCGGAAATGAGCACGGCACCGCTCAAGTTGTTGGTGACGTCAAGAATCAACGCGCCGGTATTGAGCTTGGTGACAGTGCCCTGCCCGGTCAGCAAACCATTTCCGGCCGAGGAGGTGAGCAGATAGTCGGCAGTGGCATTGGCCTTGATGTTATAAGGCACGATGGGCTGGCCCAAATCGAGGGTCGTCCCGCCAGCCGCCCGGTCATCCAGCAACACCCCGTCATTCTGGGCAAACGCGAGCAACCCGCCGCCAGCGGCGACAGTGGTCCAGTCCAGCGAGTTTGTGTTCCAACTGCCATCCGCCCCGCCGGCCACCGAACCCAGCCAGGCGAGCGTGGGCGGAACATAAACGGAGAGCGTCGCCGTGGCGCTGTTGGTAACGTAAGTGGTCACCCCAATGGTGTTCGTGGCCACCACATACACTGTGGAATTGTTGTCAGTCAGGGCTGTGGTGAAAGAGTACGTCGCATTGTTGGCCCCAACCACCGGCACGCCGTTTTTGTACCACTGATAGCTGATGGGCAGGTAACCCACGGTGGAGGCGGTGAAGGTGGCCAACTGCCCCAAAGCCACACTGGTGCTGGCCGGCTGGGTCACAAACTTGGCCGGGCCCCCGGCGAGGACCACATTCGGTCCCTGATCGTCGCTTTGCTTGATGCTGATGCTGGACAAGGCACCGTTGAAGATACGCAACTCATCGATGCTGGCGACGGTATATGGATCAGCCGGGAAAAGGGAGCGCCCAACCCAGGAGAGCGCGTCATTCAGGCTTGAAATATTCACGGTGAGGTTGGTATTGACCGATTCGAGAACGCCATTGGTATAAATCGCGAGAGTTTTATTAGGCGGATCAATGACGCAGGCAATATGGCGCGTAAGGCCATCCAACACGCCGGCCCCGGAAACGGTTTGATTAAATGAATTGTCGCCAGGGGAAACAATAATTTGGTGCCCGGCGCCATTGTTTGGTGAAAACATTGCATAAGTGAGCCCGGCATATGACCCCCCGATGGTGGCATTCGTGTTACCAAAGGCGAAGATGTAAGAGTTGGCCGTATTGACCCCGAAGCTGGCCCAAAATTCCACCGTGAGAGCGGTGGCATTGGCCGCATTAAACAGATTGGCCGGCAATTGCAGGTAGGTGCCGCTGGAGCCATCCAGCACCAATGAACCACTGGTGACCACGGCATTGCCGAGCAGCGTGCCGTTGGCGCCGCCAACACTGTCAGAGGCATCATTGGTAAAGCTGTAGCGGTGACCGAGGAAATTAGCCGCACCCACCACCAACCGAGCCACCGAACTGGTGGCGGAGTTTCCGGAGGTGTTGGTGACCACCACATTATAATTACCGGCATTGGCCGCCGCCACGTTCGGGATGACAAAGGTGGCGTTGGTCGCCCCCGGAATGCCGTTGCTGTTGAACAGCCATTGATAGCCCAAGGAAGTCAGACTCGAAGCGCCGACACTGAAGGACACCGGCTGGTTATAGTCCACATTTTGACTGATGGGGTTCTGGGTGATGGTGACCAAAGGCGAGAAAAACTGCATCTGGTTGGCCGCCCGCGCCACTTTGCTGATGCGGACTTCGTCGATGGCCCCGAGAAACGTCTCGGTGCCGGTGGGGCGGCCACGATTGCCGATGACGAGGGGGCCGGTAACCGCACCGGCGGAGGTGCCGAGGGTCAAAGTCGCCGGAGTGCCCAGCACGTGGGCAGCGCCCACCGAGGGATCCAGCCGGGTCCAATAAAGCGTCCCCTTGGCCCCATCATAGGCCAAGGCCACATGGTACCAAGCTCCGGCCACAAAGGCGTCGGACCCGGTGGTGGGGATAGTCGCTGTAACCGCCTGACCACCCGTGATAAACTGAAATTGCAAAGAGCCGGAGGTGATCCGAAACTGAAAACCACGACTCCCCTGGCCACTGTCGGTGCAAATGATTTCCTGATTCCCGCCGGTGGTGGTGGGCTGGATCAAAGCCTCCAAGGTAAAGGGTGTCTGGCTGCCATTGCCAATATTCAACAGGGACATTGGGATGGCATCCGGGCTGGCGCCGGTGCCCCCTTGGTCCGCTTGAAAGACCCCGTCATTGTTTTTATCAAAGCCCAAAAGATAGCCGGCGGCCGTGTTGGATTCACAACGAGTGAAACTGATGCCGTTGGTGACATAGCCCGGGGCGCCCAACATGGAGGTGACCACGGGCGGATTGAGGCCGGCCGCCGAAAAATTCACGCTGTAAAAGTTGCCGCCGACCGTGCCGGCATTGGCGGTTACTGAACCACCCGCCGCCTCATCAAAATGCAACAGGAACAAGGTATTGGTGTCCGCCGAGTAGGGACCGGAAAGATTGGCTTGCAGGAGTACCGGGGATAAGACCACGGCTGGCAACAGTAACTTTCTGACCAAGTTTAGGAATGGTTGTTTCATGAATTGATGGGTTGGCGTTATTTTGGGGATTGGAACGTGGAGTTATTTAGCAGCGCAGAGTGATATGGGCCAGCAAATAAAATCGTCGTCAATAATGGCGATCCTTTTACAACTGCTAGTATTTTAATCGTTTGGGTGCCAGAGTAATTTGATTTAAGCCAACGTATCACGAGGACCGAGGATTTCCCATCCCCCAAATAGGTGAGGCTCCCGGCGATCCGGTAACTGCTCAGGCATTCGCCGCCATGTAACGGGCCACCGCCTCGGCCCGGGAGCGCACGTGCATTTTTTCGTAGATATGCTTCAGATGGCTGCCCACCGTGTCCACACTCAAGGACAACTGCTCGGCAATTTCCTTGTTGGAATAACCCTTGGACAAGAGTATCAACACCTCTTCCTCGCGCACGCTCAGATGCACGCCCGGCTCGCTGGGGCGGGGCGGGCGGCGGAAGGACTCCACCACCCGCCGGGCGATTTCACTGGTCATGGGCGCGCCACCCCGGCGCACTTCCAACAGGGCCAGATGCAAATCCACAGGTTTGGTGTGCTTGAGTAAAAAGCCATCCGCCCCTGCCTGCAAGGCCATGAACACCAGTTCATTATCTTCCACCCCGGTGAGCATCACAATGGGCAGTTTCGGGAGCACTTCCTTGAGCCGGGTGGTGCATTCAATCCCGGACATGCGGGGCAAAAAAATGTCCATGAGCACAACATCGGGCCGGAGGGCGGGGATGGTGCGCAAGGCTTCCTCACCAGACACACACATGCCCGCACACACGAAATCGGGAAAGGAATTAATGAGCCGGGACCAGCTATCGCGCAAATCCGCCTTGTCCTCCACCAGCACCACCTTGAGGCGGGGGGCGACGGGGGCGGGATTCGCTGGCGGGAGGGTTTCAGTTTTCATGGCTGGCCGTGCCTTTCATTTCCGCTTCACGATTAGCCACCGCGGAAAGATTGTCCAGCTCGGAAAGCTGGTCCGCCCCCAAAAAGAATTTGCGGAGCCAGCGCGGCCCGGGCCGGGTGGTGGTCAGGGGCATTTCGAAAGCGATGCGGCAGCCACCACCGGGACGGCTGGTGAGGGTGAATTTGCCCTTCACCTCGGCCATGCGGTGCGCCATGTTCTGCAAGCCATTCCGCAGCGGGTCGGCCTGGGCTTGCGCAAAACCCCGGCCGTTGTCCTCCACCACCACCTGCAAACCGTCCGCCCGCCGGTAAATCCGCAAATGCAGCTCGCTGGCGCCGGAATGCCGGGCCACATTGCTGATGGCCTCCTTCACGGCCAGAAATAAATTGCGCCGGATGGCGAGCTCGAAAGGAATCGGAGGCAAATCCATTTCAATGTCCAGCCGGCACCGCACCGGGGTGTCCTTTAAATATAGCTGGGCATACTTGCAAACATACGCGGCAAAATCCCGCACGGTGTCCCGGCGGGAACTGACCGCCCAGACGACCTCATCCATGGCGTAACCCAATTCCCGGGCTTTTTCGCAAATCTGATTAATCTGATGGCGGACACCTGAATTGGCCGCCAGTTCGTTCTGAGCCAATTCCCCGAGCAATACCAATTGGGTGAGCCGGGCGCCCAAATCATCATGAATATCCCGGGCGATGCGCGCGCGCTGCAACTGCAAGAGGCGCTGGGCCCGCGACTGGACGGCCAGTTGGGTGACCAGCCACAAACAAGCCAGCAGGGCGGCGCCCAGGAGGGCCAGCACCAGGGCTTGGAACCACAAGGTTTGCCAAAACGCCACGTTAATGATGCGCAAGGGGGGTTCAACGACCATGCCCATGGGCCAGCGGTCCCAAGGCGGCTGTCCCACCCGGCCGACCACCACGGCGGGATGCCACTCCGGACTGGCCACCGGCTGGGTTTCCCAGTTTTTTTGAGTCAGGGGGACAATCCACCATGTAGTGTCCGAAATCACCGGGATCACGCGTTGATCCAGCAGTTTAATGTACAAGCCAAAAATCAAACCACCGGCCAGCCGGTCATTAAAGCCTTCCACCGCCAGGACATGGGTGCCGGGCCCCAGCAGCCATTTCACATCGTAAACGGTGATCGAACGCCAGTCGCTGCCCCGGCCGATCTCGCGGCCATCCAGAAACAACCGGTAACCGTTGTCCACGGTGATCCGCAAGCTGGCCAGGGAAACAGTGGCTCCACGGGGGATTTCAAAGGTCCGCCAGAGCCGGCAGGTTTGCTTGTCAAAGGTGTTGGTATCCCAGATCCATTGGCCCATGCGGTTAGCCACCGCCGCCGGGTCATTCGAGCTAATTTCTTCCAGCGGGGTCAAGCCCGCGCGGACGGGGCGGGAGCCAACGACCAGCGCGATCAGCCAGAGCCCGAGCCAGCCCACCAGCCGGCGTTTCCATGGGGCAGGCATCCAAAGCGAATGGTTGGTGAGGGAGGTCATTCGGGGGATTCCACTGCCTGGGTTAATTACCGTGGCTGAGCAGGCCAACTTTGGGGTGTCGGGTCATTTACATTTCAGAGCCCAGGTTAAACGATGGTCTCCACCACCAGTGGGGATTGCGGGGGGCGGCGGCGGGCGACCGCAAAGGCCCCGGGCAACCGGTCGCGGGCGGCTTGGGCGGCGGCAGCATCGGCTGCGTGAATCCGGGCCAGCACGGTGGCGGGCGTCACCTGGTCGCCGGGCTTGGCGATTTGGTCGACACCGACGTCAAAATTAATTGCCGACTCGCGCGTCAAGCGGCCGCCCCCGAGTTCGCGAATGACCTCCCCGATAATCCGGGCGTCACAACGGGTGACATAGCCGGAACGGCCGGCCTTGAATTCAAGGACCACCGGAGCGGTGTGATCCAAGGACAATTTCCGATGAAACGCCGGCAGGTCAGCGCCCTGGGCGGCGAGCATTTCGTCCCACTTCAGGCGGGGCGCGCCGGTGGCGAGGCAAGCGCGGGCGCGGGTTTGGGCGGCGCGGAGCGTTTGGGCGTGTCCGGTTTGGACGAGTAGTTGGGCCGCGCACGTCAGCACCAATTCCTGCAAATCCGCCGGGCCGTGGCCGGCCAAACACGCCACGCTTTCTTTCACTTCCAGCCAGTTGCCGGCGGCCCGGCCCAGCGGGGTGTTCATATTGGTGAGCACGGCCCGCGTGTTGACACCACACTGGCGGCCCAAATTGACCATGGCCCGGGCCAACTGGCGGGCGGCCGGGCGGGACGGCATAAAGGCTGCGGAACCGAATTTGACGTCCAGCACCAGGGCCTGGAGATGTTCCGCCAGTTTCTTGGAAAGAATGGAAGCCGTGATGAGCGGGATGCTGGGCACGGTGCCGGTGACATCGCGGAGGGCGTAAATCTTTTTATCGGCCGGCACCATGTTGTCCGTCTGCCCGCAAATGACACAGCCAACCTGCTGCACCTGGCGGACGATGGCCGCGACGGGCAACCGGGTTTGAAAGCCGGGGATGGCATCCAGCTTGTCCAGCGTGCCCCCGGTAATCCCGAGGCCGCGCCCGGAAATCATCGGGACCCGGAAGCCCAGGCAGGCGAGCAAGGGGGCCAGCGGCAGCGATACCTTGTCCCCAATGCCCCCGGTGGAATGCTTGTCCACCACCGGCCGTGGATCGGGGGGAAAGGTGAGGACATCCCCGGAATCGCGCATGGCCAGGGTGAGGGCGGCGGTCTCGGCGTCGTCCATGCCCCGGAAGTAAATGGCCATGAGGAGGGCGGCCATCTGGTAATCCGGAATGGCGCCGGCGGTGAACTCGCGGATCAGGGCATGGATATCCCCGGGGTCAAACTTCCGCCCTTCGCGTTTGGCTTCGATGAGGGCGAGGAAGTTCAATTTACCCCACAAATTTCCGGGCGGAAATGGTCGAGTTATGGCCGCCGAAACCGAACGAATTATTCACGATGGCATTCACGGGTATTTCCCGGGCGGTGTTGGGGACATAATCCAGATCGCATTCCGGATCGGGGGTGGTGTAATTGATCGTGGGCGGGACGATGCCGTGTTTGATGGCGAGCACGCAGATGCTCATTTCCACCGCGCCCGCCGCGCCCAGCATGTGGCCGGTGGCACCCTTGGTGGAACTCACGGCCAGCTTTTTGGCGTGTTCGCCAAAGACCGTCTTGATGGCCTGGGTCTCGCACACATCACCCTGCGGCGTGGAGGTGCCATGGGCGTTAATGTAGGAAATATCCTCCAGATTCAGGCCGCCCGAGCGGAGGGCCATCTTCATGCAACGCGCGGCCCCTTCCCCGCCGGGGGAGGGAGCGGTTAGATGATGGGCATCGGCGGTGTTGCCGTAACCGGCGATTTCACAATAAATTTTGGCACCGCGCTTTTTGGCGTGCTCAAGTTCCTCGAGGACCAGCATCCCGGCCCCCTCGCCCATCACGAACCCGTCGCGGTCCTTGTCAAACGGACGGGAGGCACGCTTGGGATCGTCATTGCGCGTGCTCATGGCGCGCATGGCACAGAAGCCGCCGATGCCCACGGGCACCACGGTGGCTTCGGCCCCGCCGGCGAACATGACCTGGGCATCGCCCATCTTGATGGTGCGCCAGGCCTCGCCGATGGCGTGGTTGGCAGTGGCGCAGGCGGAACAGGTGGCAAAGTTCGGCCCGCGCAAATTGTTGTACATGGAGAACAGCCCGGAAGCCATGTTGCTGATCAACATGGGGATCATGAAGGGCGAGAGCCGGCTGGGACCACGTTCGAGCAGGATTTTGACTTGTTCGGTGGTGGTGGCCAGGCCGCCGATGCCGGACCCGAGAAACACGCCGATTTCATCCAGATTCTCCCGGCTCAGGTCCAGGCCGGAGTCGAGCAACGCCTGGTGGCCGGCGTAAACCCCAAATTGGGAATACCGGTCCGCCCGGCGCACCTCTTTGGCGGAAGGAAACGCCGGCAGCGGGTCGAAGTTTTTCACCTCGCCGGCAATTTTGGTGTCGAACAAGGCCGCGTCAAAGGCCGTGATGGTATCAATGCCGCACTGGCCGGTAATGATATTGTTCCAAAACACATCCAGTTGGTGACCCAACGGAGTGACGACACCCAAACCGGTGACGACCACGCGGCGCTCTTGATGACTTGCCATAAATTAAAAAGGGGCAGCTTCGGCTGCAACCAGCCAAACTGCCCCGGTTGACTGGACGGGCAATTATTTCTGGTTTTCTTCGATGTACTTCGTGACGTCGCCGACGGTCAGGAGCTTCTCGGCCTGTTCGTCGGGCACTTCAATGTCAAATTCCTCTTCCAGGGCCATGATCAATTCGACAGTGTCGAGGGAGTCGGCACCCAAGTCTTCAATAAACTTGGCGGCCGGGATCACTTGATCGGCATTCACACCGAGTTGTTCGACAATAATATCTTTTACGCGTTGGTCTATAGGTTTATCAGCCATAATTTGCCATGTGTCTATGCCATCCGGGGTGGAATCGTCAAGCCTGGAATCAGTAAATATTTTTGGCTTTACATCACCATGCCACCATCAACCGTCAAAACCTGCCCGGTTACGTAGCGCGCGGCGGGGCTGGCGAGGTATAAGGCGGCGGCGGCGATGTCATCGGCCGCGCCAAAAATCCCCAGCGGAATGCGCTTGAGCAACTCGGTGCGCATGGCCTCGTTGAGCTCGGAGGTCATGTCCGTTTCGATGAATCCCGGGGCGATGGCGTTGACGGTAATGCCGCGCGAGGCGAGTTCCCGGGCGGTGGACTGGGTAAAGCCAATCAACCCGGCCTTGCTGGCGGCGTAATTGCACTGGCCGGCATTGCCGATCAGGCCGATCACGGAGGAGAGGTTCAAAATCCGTCCGCTGCGCTGCTTGATGAAACTGCGGACAAAGGCTTTGGTGACGAGGAACGCGCCCTTAAGGTTGGTGTCCAGCACGGCATCCCAGTCGGTGTCGCTCATGCGCATGAGCAGGCCATCCTTGGTGATCCCGGCATTGTTCACGAGAATGTCCACCCGGCCGGCGGCGGCCAAAATCTGTTCGGCGGCAGCGCTCACGGCGGCGGCATCCGCGACGTCCACGGCATAAGCCCAGGCCCGACGGCCCAGGGCGCGGACTTCTTCGGCGACCTTTTCGGCGTTGGCGGCGGTGCGGGAGATGACGACGACATCGGCACCTTCGCTGGCAAATTTCAAGGCAATGGCCCGGCCAATGCCCCGGCCACCACCAGTGACGACGGCAATTTGATTCGCTAGTTGACTCATAAAGCGGGAATGATAACCGGATTACCGCCCTCAAGCCACCGGAAAAATTTGCCAGGGGGGTGGGCCCGGGGGGGGTTGACGAGCCGCGACGGAGATTTTGGCGATTCAGTGGTTATCTCATTCATTTTCAGTGGGTTGCGGCGTTTTTAGCGGCCGGGAAGGGGTTTTACGAGACACGACGAGAGCGACCAGGGCCGGGGGGGGGTGGATGGCGAATTGCCGAACCCAGGGCGCACGGTTGGACATGATCAACCGGACGGAGCGGGGGATGGGCAACCGCGGGCGGTGGAATGTTATCGGCGGATTTGGTCGGACTTGGGTGGAGACGGGCGATTTGAATTCAAGGGTACGATTAGGCTGGATTGGGTCCGATTTACCATGATTGGCCTGGCTTGAGCCGCGCCCCAGCGAAGGGGGAGCATGGTCAGGGATTTAAAGTTTCCGCCGGAGGGGCGGAGTATGCCAAAGAGCGTTTGCATGGCAGGAGGCCATTTACCCCCGCTGGCACATTGGCGGGGGCTCGGCCAGACCAGCGGCAGCTTAAACATAGCATCTTTTGATGAGTTGTCAAAAGGGAGCCAACGGGGGCGCGGAGGCGGGAACTATTAGCGAGAGGGCGAGGAATGGTTGAGTCCGGCAGCAAGAATTTTGCAGCCGCGGGGTGAAAACCCTTTTATTTTGACCCGGTCTGCTTTGCTGGACTATGTTCCGCAGCATGATTTTTGGCCAAGCGCATCGCCGCAGCACAGGGTGGATTCTGCTGGTGGCGGTTGCCGGATGGCTCGGGAGCGGGTGGGTGGTGGCCGCCGCGACGTTCCCCGAGGTGGTGAGGGAGGTGCGTGCCAACATTCTGGCCGATTTTGCGCCCAAGGTTCCAGGGCTGTCGGTGGCGGTCGCCCGGGAGGGCAAACTTATTTGGTCGGAGGGTTTCGGGTTTGCCGATTGGGAGGCCAAAAAGCCGGTCACGACCCACTCCTTGTTCCGGGTTGGCAGTGTGGCCAAACCCATGACCGCGGCTGGTTTGATGTTGCTGGTGGAGCACGGGCAGGTGGAACTGGATGCGGACATTCACCATTACGTGCCGGACTTTCCGGACAAGGGGCAACGCATCACCACGCGTCAATTGGCGGGGCACCTGGCAGGCATTCGGCATTACCAAGGGGAGGAGTTTTATCTGAACCGCCATTTCGCCAGCGTGCAGGAGGGGTTGCGGATTTTTGAAAAGGATCCGCTGCTCTCGGTTCCGGGAGAAAAGTATGCGTATTCGAGCTATGGTTTCAACCTGATCGGCAGGGTGATGGAAGTGGCGGCGGGCAAAGACTTTTTGACCTACATGGATACCGCTGTGTTCAAACCGCTGGCCATGACGAACACGATCCCAGATGATGCGACCCGCGTGATTGCCGAGCGAACCCGGTTTTACCGGATCGGGTCGGGTGGTGGTTTTGAACTCGAACCGGCGGTGGACAATAGTTACAAGTGGGCGGCGGGCGGGTTTCTCTCAACGCCGGAAGACCTGGTGATTTTTGGGTCGGCCCATTTGCAGCCGGGTTTCTTGACCGAGGCGAGTCTAAAGGCGCTGTTCACCTCCCAAAAAACCAGGGATGGGAAAGCCACCGGCTATGGCATGGGCTGGGAGATCACGCAGGATAGAAACCAGCATCGCATCTGGATGCATACTGGCGGGGCGGTCGGAGGCACCACGATCTTGATGATTCGCCCGGACATCCGGATGGTGCTGGCCTTGACTACGAACTGCACGGATGCCCCGCTGAGCAAAAGCCATCCGGCCGCCATTGTCGACGCCTTCTCCGCCCTCTTCCAGCCCACGTAAGCTCACATTTGGCCGGCGACCACGCCGGCCGCCCCGGTTTTACGCGACAAAATCGTAATTGTAGGGTGCGCGCATGGGGCGTTCCAGCAAGCGATTAGCGGCCTCGGCACCCTCGCCAGTGAAGACTTCCTGGGCGGGGTCCCAGGTCAATTTAAGGCCGGTGCGGAGGGCGATGATGATGAGGTGGCCGATGCTGGCAGAGCGGTGCCCGGCCTCCACGGGGGCCACCGGTTCGTTGCGGGATTTCACGCAATCGAAGAAGTTGCGCATGTGGTCGTTGCTCACCACCAGGCGGGTGGCGCTGTCGGGCAGCGGGGTTTTGAGGAGTTCCTTGTCGCTGGCGCTGATGCCGTCGCGATTGACCCAGACCCAGCCGTCCGAGCCGACGAATTTCACGCCGTTGCGCTGGCCCTCAGCTTTGATGACGGCACCGTAGGGGCTGTCATCGGGGGTGGTGCGAACGAATTGTTTCACGCCATTGGCCCAGG
>CAIZWI010000296.1 GCA_903936645.1 uncultured Verrucomicrobia subdivision 3 bacterium | reverse complement strand
GCATAGGCCAGGTTGGTCAAGCCGGCCCCGTTGCCGGCGAAGATCGCGTTGGTAATAAAAGCATTCGTGATGCTGATCCCGGCCACCAGATTGCTCGCCACTCCGGCACTGGTCGCACTCGTGGCTTTGCCAACCAAGGTGCCCGTCAGGGTGCCGCTGATATTCACCCCGTTCGAACCGCTGATCACCACCCCCGCCGGCAATTGTACTGTGGATAAAGCCCCGGAAATATTCGCCGCCGTCACACTGACATTCGTCAAACCGCTCCCTTCACCCAGGAAACTGCCGGCCAGGGTCACGCCACTCGCCCCATTGGTCACCACCCCCGCGGGCAGTTGCGCAGCCGGCAGTGTGCCGGTAAGGCTGCCCGCATTCACCGTGAGATTGGTTAACCCGGACCCGTCACCCGCCAGGACGGAATTCGTGATGAACTCGTTCGCCAAAACCACCCCCGACGCCAGGCTGCTGGCCACCGCCGCCGTCCCCGCACTCGTTGCCTTGCCCAGCAAAGTGCCGGTCAAGGTACCAGTGATATTCACCCCGTTCGATCCACTAATCACCACCCCCGCCGGCAGTTGCCCGGCCGACAGGATTCCGGAAATTGCCGCGGCACTGACACTCACATTGGTCAACCCGCCCCCGTCCCCCGTGAACCCGCCCCCCAATGTCACGCCACTCGCCCCATTGGTGAGCACCCCCACCGGGAGTTGCGCGACCGGGAGAACCCCCAGAATGTTGCCGGCGCTTACCCTGACATTCGTCAACCCGGCACCATTGCCGGCAAACACGGAGTTGGTAATCAAAGCATTGGTGATACTAATCCCGGCCACCACATTGGTGGCCACCGACGCTTTGCCCCCATTGGCGCTGGTCAGATAACCTTGTGAAATCACAAAGTTGGTCGTCGCCAGGCCGTTCGTAACTGCCGCCGTTACAAAGCCGTTGGTGGCCGGAATCACCGGTGCCCCGGTAAGATTGGCATACGTCAGATTGGTCAAGCCAGCCCCGTTGCCCGCCAAAATGGAATTCGTGATGAATTCATTCGCCAGCACAATCCCCGGCACCACACTGCTGGCTTGCAGCGCTGTGCTGGCCGTCGTGGCTGTCGTCGCATTGCCATTGAGATTCCCCGTCCACGTCCCGCCGAGCGTCACCCCGCTGGCCCCATTGGTCAGCAGTTGCGGTGGCAACTGCGCCAGCGGCACGGTGCCGGTGGCGAGGTGCGAGGCATCCAACTCCGTCAAGCCGCCGCCGCCACCGGTAAAATACACCGCCGCCATGGTTCCCCCAATTTGCAGGTTGCCCGGGAAAATATTATTCCCCGCCGTCAGCAGGGCCGTAAACGGCGAGATGGCTTGTTGCTGAATGACCACCACATCATAAGCCATGCAACCGCTGGCCAGCGCCACCACATTGCTCAAGCCCGCCGGCACGTTGAGCTGGCCGTAAGCGTTGTCCCCCCAGACCGTAACCATGCCACTGGCCTGCAACGCCACGCTTTGATAAGCGCCCGCCGCCACGGCCACCACATTGCTCAACCCGGCCGGCACACTGGTCTGGCCGTGCGAATTATCTCCCCAGGCCACCACGGTGCCATTGCTCTTGAGGGCCAGGGCGTGCACGGAGCCGGCGGCAATCGCCACCACATTGCTCAGGCCCGCCGGCACGGAAGTCTGGCCGTAAGTATTGTCGCCCCACGCCACCACCGGTCCATGGTTCTTCAAGGCCAGACTGTAAAGATAGCCGCCGGCAATTGCCGTCACGTTGGTCAGTCCCGCTGGCACATTCGTCTGGCCCTGATATCCGTAGCCCCAGGCCGCGACCGTGCCGTTGCTTTTCAGGGCAAGACTGTGATAGCCCCCGGCGGCAACCGCCACCACATTGCTCAAATTGGCCGGAATCGCAATCTGCCCGTTCGTCGGATCACCCCAGCCCACCACCAGACCGTTGCTTTTTAAAGCGAGACTGTGAAAGGCCCCGGCCGCGATCTGGGTCACCTGGCTTAATCCCGCGGGAACAAGGGTGTCGCCCGCCGTGTTTTGACCCCATGCCGTCACCGTGCCATTCGGCAGCAAGGCCAGGGTATGCGCATAACCCGAGGCCACGGCCACCGCATTAGTCACCCCCGGGGGCACGGTGGCCTCCGCAAAATCATTGTCGCCCCACGCCACCACCGGATAATTGGTCACCCACGCCAGCGAATTCACCGGCACATTGGTCAGCCCAATGCCGTTGCCGGAAAACGTGCCGTTAAAATTCACCCCGCTCTGGCCATTCGTAATCACCCCGCTCGGGATTTGGGTCAACGGCACCGTGCCCGTGATCTGGCTGGCGGGCAGGGTGCCCAACAGCGTGCCGGCGGCCGTGGCGAACATGGCGTAAGGCACCGGCAGCAAGGACTGGCGGGGGGTGAGCAGGGTGAAACCGTTGCCACCATTCGTTTGCACGCCGATCTCCAGCCAGTAATTGTAACCGTTGAACACGCCCGGCCCAAAATCCAGGGTGGCCGTAAACAAACCATTCGTCACCCCCGTGGCCCGGTTGGTGACCGGCCCGGCGATCAGGTAGCCGCCGCTATTGGTGCTGTAGAGCGAGAAGAGCAAATCATAACTGCCCGTGGCGGGTCCACTGGGGGTGTTCAACCGGCCCTCATAACTGAACGCCGTGCCCTGGGCCTTAACCGTTGCCGGACAGAATAAAACCCCGGCCAGCAGGGCCAGGGCGACTAAGCCACATACATTTTTTTTCATAGGTCCTTAAATTGAGTCTGCCTCGGATGGTCGCACCGCCATCACCTCTGCGGGAGCGGTTTGTGGTAAACGTGGCAGGTCGAACAGGTGTTGGCCACCCCGCCTTTCGGGCTGTGACAGGTAACGCAGGTTTCCCGCGCCGGCAACAGCACATCGGCCGTGTCCTTGCTGGTCCGCGCCGCATGGCATTGTTCACAACTCATGCCCAGGTGTTTGGCATGGTTAAATTCGGCGTGCGTCAGCCAGCGCTCAAAAATGACCGGCGGCGTAATTTGGCAGCCGCTCGCACTGCTGACCTGCACTTCGTGACACACCGCACACCCCGGAAACACCGGGCGGGTCGCCCCGGCGACCGTGCCGACGTGCGCCACCGGTCCAGTTTTGGCCGTGCTCAGGAACACCTGCTGCATTAAAGCATCACCCGACCCCACCGTGCTTTGTAATTGCGCCAGTTTCCCCGCCACAAAATTCTGCTGCTGCTCGGGGGCGATGCCCTGGCGGCTGGCAAAATCCGCATATTGCTTGGGTAAACTGTGCAAAAAGGCCACCACTTGCTCCGTCCGGCCATGCGGCAGGGTCAGGCCCGGCGTGGCCGGATCGAATTGCAAGGAATGGCACACCCGGCAGTTCTGCTCGAACCGGACCGGCTGCATGAACGCGCCCCCGGCATCGGGTTGATGGCAAAAGGCGCAATCCAGTTTGCGCCCATTCGGCAGGGCGGGAATGGTCGTGCCGGTCAGATGCAGGGCATGATTAAATTTCAGCGTGTCCGGGTCGCGCCAATGGTCGGTCACGTGCCGAAATTGGGGGTGATCCTCGGCAAAACCATGGACGACCGCCGTAAAGCCCGCCACCGGGTGCGGAGCCGGGAACGTCACTCCGTGGGTGACTATGCCCAAATGAAACGCCTCCGCAGGTAGTTTCGCCCCGGCCGCCGCCGCCGCGGCCATCGTGGCGGCATTACCATGGCAGAATCCGCAACCCGCATCCCCCACGGCGGCCATGCGGGGGCCTTGATGCTCCTGATGACAGTAGGTGCACGCGAGGGTGGTCACCATGGGTTGATGGAAGGAGTGGCCGGTATGGCAGGTTTCGCAATGTCCATCCAATGCCGTGACTTCCGCCGGGGTGGCCGAAAAAAGCTTCACCATCTCCAAAGGCGCCGGTTCGGCCGCGAACGCCGTGCGCACCATTCCATTCGGTCCCGCGTTCCCGGCAATATGACAGGCTCCGCAACCCGGGTTCAGATGGTTGGTGGCCGCCAGCGCCGCAAAGGCCGCGCCACGGTGCGCCTGGGAAAGGGTGCCGGGATTGAAAAACCGGTTCCGCAACGGCGGACTGCCCAAAACGATCAACAAGCCCGCCAGGCAGGCCACCACCACCGCCAGCGTGAACCGGCCCCGCTGCCACCGCAGGCTGGGCACCGGGGAACAGGGGGCAATCGGCCGGCAACAACTGCCATCCGGGCGTGGCCCGGTTTCACAGGGGCCCCCGGTGCGGGTGCATTTCCAGCGACCCTTCGTTTCACCCGGCTTGATTTCCAAAACCGGCCGGCACTCAAACGTGGCCTGGCACCGGCCCCAGCGATCCGGCCCCAGCGGACAGCACCGGCCTTCCGCCGCGTGCCCACAGGTCCAGGCCTGATTCGGCCGCACATAATTCTGGGCGTCAAATTCCGGCGCGGGCAGTTGCTCGCTCATTGGGCACCTCCGGAAAAGGCAAACACCACCACAATGTGCCAGAGGGCGAAGAGCATCAGCCCGTAGGTGAACGGCAAATGCACAAACAACCACATTTTCAGCGTCTTTTGCAGCGAATAATGATAGTCCAGCCCATCCTTTTGCCGGGCCAGGTCCATCAGTTGCTCCAGCACCTTGGCATCGGTTTCCGTTAACAGCCGGCGCAGATCCGTCATGTCCGCCAGCAACTCATTGATCGGCTGGCGGGATTCCAACAACAAATGCAGCCAGAAATTCTCCGGTCCGGCAAAAAACCCGGCCAGCCGGCGGGCGTAAAATTCGGCGAGCACCGGCGAAGCCGCCTGGTTGCCCAAGACCAAGTTCTCCGCCTGACGTTTCAAACTGTGGCGGATGGCCGGAATCTTTTCAAACAACACCTCGCCCCCCCGCACTTTCAGCCGCCGCGGCAGGACCCGGCTGAAGATCAAACCCACAATGCCACTGATCGTCACGATGCCAAACAACGCCGTCAGGGTCAGGTCAAACCCGCCGTGCGGCACCCGGAAATGGAGGTGAATCAAAAACAGGATGACCGTGAAAAAGCCGCCGTAAATGTGGATTTGCAGCCAGGTCTCCGCCCGGAGCAATGGCAGAAAGGGCAGTTTCTTCCGCGCGTTGAGCAGTGTCAGCAGGAGCATGCAGCCAAACAGCACCCAGCCCGTGATAAAGGTCTCGTTCGGCAACCGGGCCTGCCACGCCTGATGGAGTTCGAGCGCCAGCCAGCTGGCCAGCACGAAAACCACCGTTCCCCGCCAAAATTGTTTGCGAAAGCGCTTCATCGGTTCAACCATTTGGCCAGGGCATCCAGATTGTTCAAATTGATGCGTGAGAGAGCCCCGTGCGGGCAGGCGCGTTCACACGCCGGGCCGCCGCGGTTTTCCACACACAGATCGCACTTGGTGGCCTTGCTCAAGGGCTTTAAATCCTGGTCCAGCACGAACTGCCCGGTTTCATCCCGGATATCCACCATGCGAATCGCCCCATAAGGACAATTGTTAAAACACGCCTTGCAGGCCACGCACGTCACCGGGTTGATCACCACCTGGCCGGCAAAGGATTCACGATGGATCGCCCCGGTGGGACACCCAATCATGCACACCGGATCGGCACAATGCATGCAGGCGTTGGCCACCATCAGACGGCCACTGGCCGGTCCGTGGCGGAGAAAGCGGGGGTTGTTGTCGTGGGTGGCGGCACAGGCCCGCACACAATCATCGCAGCGCGTGCAGCGTTCCAGGTCAATGACCATCGAGGCCGTGCCATTGAAAAACCGATTGGAGGTGAGAAATTCCAGGGTTTCCGCGCTGATTTTGTCCCGTTGCTCCCGAGCCGGAAAATCCTCCGCCAGGTCGCTTGCGGGTTCGGCCACCGGTTCGACCGCCGCCGGCAATTCATGAGCGGGCAGGGACGGCAGCACGATTTGTTCCATCACCCGGGTGGGCACCACCAGCAAATGCGTGTAGCCAATCGCCCGCAGGGTGTATTGCATGTTGACCGGGGCATTGGGGTTCCGCCAATTATGGGCGATCTCCTGCAGGCCAAAGGCCACACCCGCCCCGATGTAATTCAGTGTGCGCTCCCCGGCGCCAAATTTCTGGCCCACCCGCCCAAACCCCGCGCGCAAAAGCACCACGCCGTTGGGATAATCGCCCTGCTGCACGATGATCGGTTCCTTCTCCGGCTGCACCGTGCCGGTCTGGGCCAGGCGCTTGTAGTCGCCAGACCAGTCATATTCCCCGTAGGTGGCAAATTCAATCTGGCTGGCCACCTGATGGCGCTGGTCCTCGGTCAGGTGGCGAAAGAGCGTGTGGGCATTGAGATAGGAATTCAGCGCGCGCTCGCGGTAGATTTTATCGATGTGCTTCTTGAGGGCATCATCGTACTTCATCAAATCCCGCAGCCCCTGCCACCGGATCTCCAGCAATTGAATCGTCCCCTCGCCCTCCGCATAAATCGTGGAGGTGCGCGGCATGCGGCTCAGCGCGGCAATTTCCCCGAAGAACTCGCCGTCGCGCATCAGGTCCGTCCGGTGCTCATTCAGCACGCGGGGCACGTCCTGCAAAAACACCCGGGCATCCTGATTTTCCGCCTGGCGCGTGCCCACCCCCTTGGAACCGCCCCACAGGGACCGCGGGTAACTCTCCGGGGGCCGGCGGGCCGACCACAATTGCGCAAGGGTTTGGAACACGCCCTTTTTCACCGGCTCTTTCCGGCCCAGCAAGCTGGCCGGCAGCCCGGGCTTTTGGATCACCCGCGCCGCGCCGGACAAAATCAAGTAAGCCGAGGTGCCATAATCCCCCTGGCGCATGATGATTTCGCCCTGCCGGAAGCTCAGGATGCGCGTGTCATTCGCCAGAATGTCGCGCAAGGGGGTGCGCTTGGGAAATTTATCCGCCGACATTTGGCGGAACGGGGCGATGGTCAGCAGCCGGTCCACGTCCAGCTCCGTCATGTCCGGGCTAAACGGCGCATCCCAGCGCTGCGGTCGTTCGAGTATGGAGGCGACTTCAGGCATGGCTGGCATGAACTAGGCGTCGATCACCAAATTGCCCTTGGGCCGGCAGACACAGGCCAGACACGTGCCGGCCTCGGGCGTGCTGGTGGGCGGGGTAATGTAATCCACCGTGCCCGATTTGATCGCCACGGAACACGAACCGCAACTGCCGGCGCAACAGCCCGAGTCGATTTTCACATTTTGGGACCGCGCAAAATCCAGCAGGTTGCCGGCGGAAGGCTCCCAGCGCACGGTCTTGCCGGTGCGGCTGAAGGTCACTTCCAATTTGGCCAGGTGGACGGTTTCCGAGGCGGTGGGCGCAACCGTTTTTTTCTTCACCGTGGCCGGTCCAAAGGCTTCAAAATGCACATCCTTCTCCGGCACGCCCCAGGCTTCCAGGCCATCCGTGATGCTCTTCATGAAGGCCCCGTTGCCGCACAAATAATATTCAAAGTTGTTCGAAGGCAGCAATTCCTTGAGCAATTCAATGCTCACCCGGCCCTCGTGTTGATAATCCTTGCCCTTAACCTCGCCGGGGCTCGGACGGCTGTAGCAGACGTGCAAATGAATGTTCTCATGTTCCGCCGCCAGCTTTTCCAACTCCGCCTTGTGAATATGCTCGCGCTGGTTGCGCACCCCGAAGAAAAACCACGCCTCCCGCTTGGAACCGCTCGCGGCAATGGCGTTCGCCATGCACAACATCGGCGTGATGCCCACCCCGCCCGCAATCAGCACGATCGGGTTCATGCGGGTCATATCCAGAAAGAAATGCCCGGTGGGGGCCTTCACATTCAAAATATCCCCCTCTTTCACCACGTCCGTGAAATAACTGGAACCAGCCCCGTGCGCCCATTCCGGCTTGTCCGGGGGCGCTTTCTCCTTCTTGATGGTCACCCGATAATACTCCTTCTGATGCGGGCTGTCGGAGAGGGAATAGCAGCGAATCAACGGCTTGTCGCGGCCGGGCAAATCCAGTTGGAAGGTCAGGTACTGCCCGGGTTTGAAGGCCGGCAGCGGCCGCCCGTCATGCGGTTTCAGGTAAAACGCATTGACGTCCTCGCACTCCGCGACTTTTTTGAAGACAGTAAATTTCCGGCTGCCATTCCAACCCGCCTGGGATTGTTCCAGTTCCCGGCAGCGCAGTTTCACTTCCTGCACCTCCGCCCGCAATTTTTGCCGGCTGGCCTGCTGCTGCTGGCGGTCACCATACAGCCGGCCCACCGCGCGCAAACTTTCGAGCAAGGCCCAAAGGCCCAGCACCACCGTCAAGGTCACCCCCGCCCCGAGGCTCAAACTGCCCCCCGTGGCACTGCGCAAGTATTCAATTAAAGATTGCATTTGACCCGTCACTCAATTAACGAATTTATAGCCGTGAGTAAACTCTTTAATCTTGGCCACCAGGCACTCGTCCAACTGTCCTCTGGTACCGGCATCCGCGCCGGCGGGTGGCGGCCGCGTCCCGCTGCCATGTGCAGCGCCTTTGGCCTGGTAACCCTGCTCGCGCTCCTCGCCCCTGGCACCCTCCCCGCCCAGTCCGCCGCGCCCACGGGCGTCTCCGCCAAATACCTCGGCGCCCCCTCCTGCGCCAGTTCCTCCTGCCACGGCGGCGGTGGCGAGCACCAGAACCAGCATCTGGTGTGGTCCTTGAAAGACTACCATTCCCAACGCCCGGTCGCCACCCTGGCCACCGCCCGTTCCCGGCAAATTGCCGACGCCCTGCACCTCAGCGAGCCCACCACCGACGCCCGCTGCACGACCTGCCACGCGCCCCTGCAAGCCGTGCCCGCCGCCCAGCGCGGCCCGGGCTTGAATGCCGCTGAGGGAGTGACTTGTGAATCCTGCCATGGCCCCGCCGAAAACTGGCTGCGCGCCCATACCCGGCACGATTGGAGCCATGCCGACCGCGTATTTGCCGGCCTGCGCGATTTATCGAACCTTTACGTCCGCGCCAATACCTGCGTGGCCTGCCACCAAACCGTGGAATTGCCCCTGCTCCAAGCCGGACACCCGGAACTGATCTTTGAACTGGACGGCCAGAGCGTGGCGGAACCCAGGCACTGGCAGGAAGCCACCCACTGGAACCGCGCCCAAACTTGGTACGTGGGCCAGGCCGTGGCCTTGCGCGAACTGAGCTGGCAGCTCGGTCGCGAACCCCAGGCCGACCCGCACCTCACCGCCCGCTGGCAGGCGCTGGCGTGGTTGCTGCCAAAACTCAATGGCCTGGACCCGGCCCTGCCCGGCGTGGGCCCCCTGGCCACGGACCCCAACCCCGATAATTTCCATGCCGCGCAAACGGCCGCCGACACCGCCGCCCGCACCGCGGCCGCGCTGAACTGGCCGTCAACCCTCGCCCCCGCCATGCTGGCCCGCCTCGCCGGCACCGCCGCCGATTTTGCCCCCCCCGCCCCCGGCGAACTACCCGCCCGCCAGGCCGAACGCCTCGTCCTCGCCCTCGATCGATTATTACTGGCCCAAAGCCCGCCAGCCCCACCGGCCGCCAGCAACAAACTCAACGACCTGTTCAAAGCCGCCCAATCCGTCCCGGATTTCGAACCTGCTGGATTTGCGGCCACGCTGAGCCAGTTTGCGGCGGTGGTGAAACCGTAGGCCATATTCAAACTGCATCCAACTGCACCGCGTCCCTTCGGCGTCAGCCATGATCAGATGCGTTGCCGCGTCTGCGCCCAAATTCGGTTAACGCCCTGGCTTTCCCCGAGGGGCACCAAGAATTTATCCTAGCATGTAAAACCGCAAGATCGGTTGGCACTTCGCCAAGCAGTGGGTGGAGCGGCGGTCGCCGTTTGCTAGGGTGGGCGCCATGCATGAAAACGATTGAGAAAAAGCCGAAAGTGGCCGTGGTGCAAGGCGAAGCGTTCCGCTGTACCGCGTTTCAGGACCCCGAGGGCAACTGGCGGGGGATCTTTAGCGGCGTAATGCTCCCGCCCGTGATTGAAGTGCTCTCCGAAATCGACGAGCGCGAAATCCAGTCTGGACGCTATTTCCGACTGTAGGCGCGGGCAGGTTAAGCACGGCGCAGGCCCTATTTGCCAAGATGGGTTTTGGTTTATGCGTCATGGCTGGCGATGCATCATGAATTATCGGCTGAATTCGCCAAGTATGACGCTTTATCCCCAATCTGAAACCGTGACTTGGCTCGACGTCCCCCCCAGCCCGCCCACCGAAAAGCCATGGCAATTCCCCCCGGCCCCGCCGCTCGTGGCTTGTGCCTGAGCCAAAGTATGTTAATAATCATCATATGAATTTCAAATTCAGCCTGGTCGGGGCGCTCGCCCTCGGGGCTCACGTGGCCTCCGCCCAGCTCACGGCCTTCACCTATCAGGGCCGGCTCGCCAACGCCGGTACGGCGGTGACCGGCAACTATGATTTGCGCTTCCGCCTGTTTGACGGCGCCACCAACCAGGTCGCCGGCCCGGTGACCAACGCCCCGGTGGGCGTGACCAATGGCGTGTTCTCCACCGCCGTGGACTTGGGCGCAGCCGGATTTAACGGCAACCCCCGCTGGCTGGAAATCGCCGTGCGTCCCTACGGCAATACCAACGCCTACAACGCCCTCTCCCCCCTGCAACTCCTGACCTCCGTCCCCTACGCCATCCAGTCCATCACCGCCTCGAACGCCCAATCGCTCTCCCTCCCCCTGCCGGCGACCAATATTACCGGCACACTCCCGGTGAGCCGGCTTTCCACGAATGTTGTGCTGCTCAGCAGCAACCAGACATTTACGGCCTCCAACCTGTTTCTGGGGGTCGTAACCGCCCCCAACACTGCGAACGCGTTTGCCGGCACCTTTATCGGTAACGGCTCCGGTTTAACCGGCGTTCCCGCTCCCAGCCTCACCGGAACGCTGCCGGATGCCACGCTTTCCCCCAACGTGCCGCTGCTCGGTGCCAGTAGTAATAACTTTCTGGGCAACCTCACCGCCGTCCAGTACACCGGCAGTGGCCATGGTCTCACCAATGTGCCCGGTGCCTTTTTCTGGCTCACGGTCAATGGGACCGCCGCTCAGGCCAGTTCGAATTTAGGCTTTATTGTTACCAACAATACCACGGCCGTCACCATCACGCTCCCCGCCAATCCCAGTATCGGCGACACGTTTAAGATCGCCGGCGTCGGGGCGGCGGGCTGGATTTTGTCCCAAAACGCCGGCCAGCAAATTCTGGCGGGCAATCTCGCCACCAGCGTCGGCATGAATTGGGTGCAGCGTGCCGCCTCGGGATTTGGAAACTGGACGGGCGTGGCCTCCTCGGCGGATGGCACCCATCTCATTGCCTGCACCAGTAGTTCCACGGCGGGAACTATTTACCTGTCGGTGAATTCCGGGGTCAACTGGACCACGACCGCCACCAGCTATGGTGCCCAATATTGGTCGTCCGTGGCCTCTTCCGCCGACGGCACCCATCTCATCGCCACCGTCGGGGACACCGCGGGACATTCCGGTCTGGTTTATGTCTCGGCCAACTCCGGCGCTTCTTGGACTCCCGTACTGTCCACCCATCCCTGGATTGCCAGTGCCTGTTCAGCCGATGGCACGAAAATGTTCGCCGCCAGCTACGATGGCTCTATCTATTATTCCAGCAATTCGGCTGATAACTGGAATCCTCATGCGGGCGGATCCGCCATCTTTTTTACCGGACTCGCCTGCAACGCCAGCGGGTCCAAGTTAATTGCCTGCTCCACTGGCGGTGGTGCTGGCGGCTATATTTATGTCTCCGGTTCGAGCACCCCCTCCGCCGGACTCCGCAATTGGTCCAGCGTCGCCTCCTCGGCCAACGGCTCCAATTTGGTCGCCACCGTGAATGGCGGCAGTATCTATACCTCCCCGGATGGCGGGGTAACCTGGAATCCCCAGACGCAATTGAATTCCGTCGCCTGGAAAGCCGTGGCCTCCTCGGCCGATGGCTCCCGCCTCATCGCCGCCTACAATGGCCCCGGTTATGTGTTTTCCTCCGCTGACTCTGGCTCCACCTGGCTCCAGCGCAGCGGAGCCACCAATGCCCAATGGACAGCCGTGGCTTCTTCGGCCGACGGCAGCAAATTGGTGGCCGCCGCCAGCGACGGCAATCTCTGGACCTCCTCCCAGGGTTCCACCTCCTCCACCGGCACCAACGGCTTTCTGGTGGGTGGCGCCCTCTCGTCCATCGAACTCCAATACGTGGGCAACGGCCTCTTTTTACCCGTCAATCACGAGGGCACCATTCGCGCCTATTAATTTACCGGATGAACCGCGAAACTTGGGACGAGCGCTGCCAGCAGGGCATCTTCGGGCTGGTACTGGCCATTTTGGTATTTGTCACGCTGGCCTTCAGCGGCGTTGATCTCTGGGAATTCTTGGTGGTGCAAACCCTCACCATCGGCGTCCTCGCCTTGTGGGCCGTGCGCTTGTGGGTCAGTCCCAAACCCCGGCTCCTGTGCCCCCCCATCATCTGGCCGGTATTGCTTTTCACCCTCTATGCCATCGGCCGCTACCTGACCTGCGAGGTGGAATACGCCGGCCGGCTGGAATTATTGCAGGTGGTGGTCTATGCCAGCCTGTTTCTAGCCGTGCTCAATCATGCTTATCAGCAGGAAAGTATTTTAACCGTGGGCATGACGCTGATTTTCCTGGCCATGGCCGCCGCCAGTTATGCGGTGGTCCAATATATCACCCATTCGACCCACATTTGGTGGGTCGCCTGGTCGGAACCGGGTCGCGCCTCCGGGCCGTTTTACTCGGCCGATCACTTTTGCGGGTATTTGGAAATGATTTTGCCCCTCGCCATCGCCCTCATTCTCGTGGGCCGCATCGAACCACTCACCCGGATTTTACTCGGCTATTGCGTCCTGGTCATTTTGGGCGGCATTGCCGTGACCTTCTCGCGCGCGGGCTGGGTGGCGGCGGCCGTCGGTTTGCTGGTGGTCCTCCTCATTCTCATCAGCCATCGCCAGCATCGGAAATTTGCCGGCCTCACCTTGATACTCTTGCTGGGTGGCGCCGCCCTCGCCGTGGCGGGCTGGCTCTCCCATACCACCACCTTCGCCCAACGCATCGCCACCTCCGAGAATGGCCTCAACCTGGATGTCTTTGTCCGGGTCAAAATCTGGCTCGCCGCCAGCCGGATGTGGCTGGACCATTTCTGGTGGGGCGTCGGCCCGGCCCACTTTAACGAACTCTTTAATGAGTACCGCCCGCCCGCCGTCCAAATGCGCGCCGGCTGGGTGCACTGTGATTATTTGCATGTGCTGGTGGATTATGGTGTCGCGGGCGGTCTGCTCGTGGTGGCAGCGCTGGTTTTGGTCGTTCGCGGCCTGGTGCAAACTTGGCCCCGGGTGCGCCGCTCCGATAACGACTTTGGCAGTGGCTTGAGCAACCGTTTCGCCGGCTTTTTGGGCATGTTGGGCGGATTGGTGGCCATGATGGTGCATTCCCTGGTGGATTTTAACATGCACATTCCCGCCGATGCCCTGGTCGCCCTCACCTGGCTCGCCTTGTTAAGCAGCAACCTCCGGTTCGCCACCGAGCGTTACTGGCATAAAGTGCGCCTCCCGGGAAAATTAGGCGTCACCGTCCTGCTCGCCGCCGGCATTGGCTATTTGAGCTGGCAGACCGGCCGCTTGGGGGGCGCGACCTGGTGGCTGGTCCGCGCCGGCCAGCTCCCGGATTACACCCAGGCTCAAGCCCGGGCCCGGGAAAAAGCATTTGCCTGGGAACCCATGGATGCGGCCAATGCCTACGCCATCGCCGAGGATTATCGCCTCCCCGCCCTGCAACCCTCGCCTGCGAGCGTCGGCCTCATGACCAACGCCCTTGCTTGGTACCAGCGCAGCCAGCAGCTCAACCCCCACTTTGCCCTCAGTTATGTGCAGGCGGGCATCTGCCTGGATGAACTCGGCTTTCCCAGCGAGGCCGGGGCATCGTTTGCCGCGGCGGACCTCCATGACCCCAATGGCTATTTTCCCGCCGCCTATTACGGCTGGCACTATCTTCAACAGGGCCAATCCGCCGCCGCCCGGCCCTGGCTCTGGCGCTCCTTGCAACTCCAGCCCGAAAAAAACCCCGTGGCCCACGCTTGCTGGACCGCCGTGGAGCAAGATTTAACCGATCTCGCCGGGGCCCTGCCATGAAGCCAGGCCAGACCGCCGTTTGGGTGTGAGACAAATTTCTTCCTTCGCCCGAGCCTTGCCCCGGAGGGGCGCCGGAAATTAGCCGGGGGCACCTGTCCGCCATAGCTCTGTGCGCAGGCGGAAGCTTTGCGCCGCCCCCGGTACCCAGCCCGGAACCAT
>CAIZWI010000295.1 GCA_903936645.1 uncultured Verrucomicrobia subdivision 3 bacterium | reverse complement strand
TTACGTCCTCTGGCCCCGCCTGGTGCAGCGCATCGAACCGCTGGATCCGGTCACCGGGCAGGGGGGCACCAATTTCCCCGCCGGCCTGATTCGCGACCGTTTAACCGTGGGCGCCCGCAATTTGAATCTGCTCCGCGCCGCCATGCTGGCCGATGTGGAGGAAAAAGATGGCACTGGCACCGCGTCGGCCGTTCCCGGCATGAAAGTATGCGGCAAAACCGGCACCGCCCAGGTGCAGGATTCGAGCGGTCACGAGACCGGACGCAATTTGTGGTTCGCCTCCTACGCTCCGTATGAAACCCCCCGTTATTCCGTGGTGGTGATGGTCGAGTCCAGCACCGGCGGCTTTGGCGGAACCATTTGTGCGCCAATCGCGCACGATATCTACCAGGCCATTGTTAAAAAAGAAACCGCGCTGCCAGTCCGCGCACTGGCCACCCGCAACTAAATAAATCATGCTGTTTGAATCTCACGACCACCCCGCCCGGATCGACCGCCTGCAATTGCTGGCGCTCGGCGGCTTGCTGCTCGTGAGCGTGGCCTTTGTTTACAGTGCCACCATGGTAACGCCCTCCGCCATCGCCTTGCCGTGGTATAACCAGAGTTGGGTGCGCCAGGTGCTGTGGTATGTCATGGGCCTCGCCGCCGCCGGGGTCCTGTGCCTGGTGGATTACATGGCCCTCGCCCGCTGGTCCTATGTGGCCTATTGGGCCACCATCCTGAGCCTGGTGGCCGTGTTGATCCCGCATATCGGCAGCACCCACGGCTGGGGCGCGCGCCGGTGGATTGATCTGGGCTTCTTTCAATTTCAACCCAGCGAATTTGCGAAGCTCGCCTTTATCATGGCGGCGGCCAATTTTCTCAGCCGGCCCATCGACGAACTCCGCCAGGCCTCCATTTTTTGGAAGGGCATGGGGCTGTTGTTTCTGCCGTTTGTCTTAATCCTAAAAGAACCCGATCTGGGCTCGGCCCTCGTCTTGCTCCCCACCGGACTGGTCATGATGGTGGTGGCCGGCACCCCCCGCCGGTATCTGGTCCGCCTGGTGGGGATCGTTGCCCTCCTCGCCACACTCTTTATCGCGGACATCTTCTACCTGCCGGTGGGCTGGTGGACCGTCCCCATGCAGCCTTATCAGCGCGACCGGCTCGCCATTTATTTTGGCTGCGATTACACCCATTTTGCTCCGCGGGATGCCACGCCCGCGGAGTTGCAGCGCCTGCGGCAAAAAGAGCTGAACGATGCTTATAACGTTCGGCAGGCGCTGATTTCCGTCGGCTCGGGGGGGCTCACGGGGAAAGGCTGGCGGCAGGGAACCCAGAATGCTCTGGGCTATTTGCCGCGGGCCGTGGCACACAACGATTTCATCTTCTCTGTCATTGCCGAGGAGGAGGGATTCGTTGGCAGCGTGACGGTGCTCGCGCTGTATGCGGTGGTTCTCTTCACCGGTTTGAGAACCGCCGGCCAGGCACGTGATCGCCTGGGTAAATTAGTGGCCGTCGGGGTGGTGACACTCCTGTTCAGCCACGTATTTATCAATATCGGCATGAATATTCGCATCATGCCCGTTACGGGCGTGCCACTGCCGCTGTTGTCTTACGGCGGGTCTTCAGTGCTCGTCTCGTTGATCGCACTGGGTTTGATGCAAAACATATACATCCATCGAAAGGGATACTGATTATGAGTGACCAAAAATTCTCGCGGCGCCGCCGCGGAATGCGTTTCCGCCCCAAGGGAGGCCTCGGGCAGGCGCCGCAAAAGACCGACCGCGAAGCCGTCCAGGCCCGCGCCGAGGTCGTGAGCGAGCAGGGCGGAAATGAGCGCCTGTTTGAAAAACGGCACAGCCAGGAAATTGAGCGGGCCGAAAATATCGCCGCCGGGGTGCCGGAAACCGCCGAAAACGCGCCCGAAACCGAGACCGGTGGCTTCCGCGAACCCAACTTGGAAACCCCCGCCGAGGTGGTTGAGGAAAAACCGTTCGCCCCCGTCGCCGTGCCGGAACAGCCCAAAGGCCTGCTGGAAACCATCAAGACCGCCGCCACCAACCTCGTGCGCAAAGTCCAGCGCTTGATCCGCCCCGAGAAGCGCGTCCACAAGGAAGTGGTCATCAATGCCGAAACCCTCGAAACCCGGGTCGCCGTCACCGAAGATGGCAAACTCGAGGAATTCAACATCGAACGCACCACCGAGGAACGCCTCGTGGGCAGCATCTTCAAAGGCAAGGTCCGCAATCTCGAGGACGGCCTGAAAGCCGCCTTCGTGGACATTGGCTTCGAGAAGAATGCCTTTCTGCATTATTGGGACATCGTGCCCAACCAGTTCGACAGCGGCGTGGAAATCGTCGAGCGCGAAGGTGTGCGCAAGCGGGACAAACCCAAAATCACCCAGAAAGACATCCCGCGGCTCTATCCGCCCGGCAGCGAGATCATCGTCCAGGTCACCAAGGGGCCCATCAGCACCAAGGGACCCCGGGTGACCACCAACCTGGTGTTGCCCGGCCGTTACCTCGTCCTGCTCCCCAATTCCGATCAGTCGGGTATTTCCCGTAAAATTGAAAACCCCGAGGAGCGCAAGCGCCTCAAGAAGATTCTGCGTGAACTGGCCATTCCAGATGGCATGGGCGTCATCATGCGCACGGCTGGCGAAGGCCAGCAGAAGCGTTACTTCGTCCGCGACCTCGCCCTCCTGCTGGAGGAATGGCACAGCGTGGAAGAGCACATCAAGAAACAGCCCATGGCCACCTGCGTGTTCCAGGAGCCGGATTTGATCGAGCGCACCGTGCGCGACTTCCTGACCGAGGACGTCGAACGCATTGTGGTGGACAGCCCCAAGGCCTACGACGCCATGCGCACCATGATTTCCAAAATCTCCAAGCGCTCGGCTGGCAAAATCAAGCTCTACTCCGATGCCCAGCCGATCTTTGACCGCTTCAACATCAGCAAACAACTGGAGAATACCTTCTCCCGCCAGGTGCATTTGCGCAGCGGCGGCTACATTGTCATCGATGAAACCGAGGCGCTCGTGGCCATCGACGTAAACACCGGCCGCCATAAAGGCAGCAAGGATCAGGAAGCCACCATCCTCAAGGTCAACCTCGAGGCCGCCGAGGAAATCACCCGGCAGCTCCGCTTGCGCAACATGGGCGGTCTGATCGTCCTGGACTTCATCGATATGAAATCCGGCCGCGATCGCCAGTCCGTCTACCAGCGGGTCAAGGACGGTCTGCGCCGCGACAAGGCCAAGACCCACATCCTGCCCATTTCCCAGCTCGGCCTCATGGAAATGACCCGGCAGCGCCATACTGAAAGCGTCCGCGCCGCTGTCTACGACGACTGCCCTTATTGCAAGGGCCGCGGCAAGGTCAAGAGCACCGTCACCATGAGCGTGGAAATCCAGCGCAAACTCCAGGAAATCCTCAAAAAGCGCACCCGCGACGAGTCCGACTTCCAACTCCGCATTGTGGTTCACCCCACCGTGCTGGAACGCTTGCGCACGGAAGACGAAAAGCATCTCATCGAGATGGAAAAACGCTACTTCGGCAAATTGTCCTTCCGCGCCGACACCGGCATGCATGCCGAGCAGTTCAAGATCGTCAACGTCGAAAACAACGAAGAACTGGCCAGCGTCGGCCAGTAAGCTTCTCGTAAAACCTCAACGCCCGGCGGTCTTCCGCCGGGCGTTTTTTTGTTAATCACCCCCTCTTTTGCCGGGTTTGGCCGATCCTCCGGCGGCGGTGGCCCCCGCCTTCCGGGCTCCCCGGGCCGCCGCTTGCCCGCGTTTGAAGTTGCGCGGGGCCGGGGGGTCGGCTAGGCTGTCCGCCTGATTGTGAAGCATGAAGCCAGCAGTCAGACTATTTATGCCTGAAGGATATTGCGTTAAGTGCAAAGCCAAAAAGGAAATTGCCAATGGCGTGGAAGAAACCATGAAGAATGGGCGCAAAGCCATCAAGGGTAAGTGCCCCACCTGCAGCACGGTCATGTTCAAGATTCTGGGGGGCAAGGCGGCTGTCGCGCCGGCTTCATCGACCAATCCCAATCCCGACTCCGTTTAAATCATCATTTTATGTCACAGCAGCTCGCTTACGTCATCCTAACCCCTTACTCATTACACAAATCCCGTACGGGCGGCATTCTTAGCCGTTTGATCACCCGCACCGGACTTGACCTCGTGGCCATGCGCATGTTTGCGCCCAGCGCCGAACTCGTCCAGGAATATGCCTCCACCATCGTGTCGGCGCATGACACCCAGGACCGTAAAATCCAGGAGTTGCTCCGGGATTACACCCTGAAAAACCTCTCCCCCGATCCCAAAACCGGTATTCGCAAGCGGGTGATGATGTTGTTGTTCCGCGGCGACGAGGCCGTGCGCAAGGTGCGTTCCGTCGTCGGCAACCTGAATCCCGAACGCCGGGTGGGTGAGTCCATTCGCGACACCTACGGCGATCTCATTCTCGAGGAAAACGGCCAGGTGCGCTATTTTGAGCCGGCGGTGTTTGCCGCTCCCAACGCCGAGGAAGCCGACACCAAGTTGAAAATGTGGGCTAGGTACTCCGAGGCCGATGGTGGAATTCTCAACAACGTCATCCAATACCAGCCCGGCGAAAAAGGCGAACGCACCCTGGTGCTCATCAAGCCGGATAACTTCCGTTTCCCGACCGGCCGCCCGGGCAATGTCATCGATTTCTTCTCCCGCACGGGCCTTTATATCGTTGGCATCAAGATTCTGCGCATGAGCACCGCCCAAGCCAGCGAATTTTACGGCCCGGTGCGCGAAGTGCTGCGCGCCAAATTGAAAGACGCAATCGCCGGCAAAGCCACCGGAATTCTCGAAAAGGAACTCGGTTTCAAGATTCCGCCCGGCGATCAAAAAGCCCTCGGCGAAGTCCTCGGACCATTGTTTGGCGACAACCAGTTCGACAACATCGTCCGGTTCATGTCCGGCCGCTC
>CAIZWI010000294.1 GCA_903936645.1 uncultured Verrucomicrobia subdivision 3 bacterium | reverse complement strand
GGTCGCCAATCTCATGGGCGAAGCGCAGGGCACCGTAGGCCGTGCACACCTCAGGGTAGATGATGAAGCCGGAGGTCTTGTTGGTGGCGTGGTTGCGCAGGAGGAAGTTGGCCGCGATTTTCTCCCCCACCGCGCGCGGGTCGGCGGCGGCGGGCAGATTTTGCAAGCTGGCGAGGCCGGGCGGGGCATGGTTGACACCGGGGATGCAACAACCGGCCAGGAAAAGTCCGGAGCCGAGCGCGAGCAGGAGCGGCAAGAGAGATTTGTGCATGGCCCTTTGTAAGGGGGAACCCGGTGGTTTGTCGACTGGAAATGGCCGGGGCCCGGGTCGGACGTTTGTATGAACCAACGGCGGGCAGGCCGCGGAAAATTCAATAGCTCATGCGGTCCAGCTTTACCTTGCCCCGGAAAATCCAGTAGATGCTGACGGTGTAGGCCAGCACGATGGGGATGCCAATGACGGCAATGACCAGCATGATGCCCAGGGTTTTCGGGGAGGAGGCGGAGTTGTAGGCGGTGAGGCTATGGGCGGGATCGGGCAGGCTGTAAACCAGGTTGGGAAACTGGTTCAGACCGAAGAGGATCATGAGGGTGATGATGGCCGCGCACGAGGAGAGGAAGGCCCGCCAGTCGCGGCCATGATGAAATTCCCGGGGGATGTTCGCAATGGCCAGCATGTTGGCCAGCACGATGCTGAACAGCCAGGGATATTCCCGCACGCGCGCGGCGATGTGCGGCACGTAGAGCAGCGTGGCCATGGTGGTGGTGACGGCGCAGATGACAAAGGCGATGATGCAGTTCATCGCCCAGCGGCGCAGTTTGTCGTGCAACTCCCCCTCGGTTTTGAGCACCCCGTAAATGGCGCCGTGCATCATGAACAAGACCACGGTGGTGAGGCCGATGAGGAGCGGGTAGGGTTTCAACAAACCCAGGAAGTCCCCGGCAAATTCGCCCCGGGCATCAATGGGTATGCCCCAGGCCAGGTTGCCGAGGGCAACGCCGATGAGGAGACTGGACAGCACACTGCCCGCGGCAAAGCTGACATCCCAGGTCTGCCGCCACCAGCGCATGGGTTGCTTGCTGCGGAATTCAATCGCGACCGCCCGGAAAATCAACGAGGCGAGCAGGAGCATGAAGGCCAGGTAAAACCCGGAAAAAACCGTGGCGTAAACGTTGGGAAAAGCCGCGAACAAGGCCCCGCCCCCGGTGACGAGCCAGACTTCATTCCCATCCCAGACGGGACCAATGGCATTGAGCATGATGCGGCGCTCGGTGTCTTCCTTGGTAAAGAGATGGAGCGCGCCGACGCCAAGATCAAAGCCATCCAGCATGGCATAGCCGGTGAAGAGAATGCCGATGAGGACAAACCAAATCGAATTGAGATCCAAGGCCGGGAAATTCATGGGGTAAGGTGGTCGTGTTGGGGCAGGGCCAGTTTGCCCGAGGGAATGAGATCCTCCTCGTAAGGCCCATGCTTGATTTTGTCATTCAAGAGATAGATGAAGACGGCGAAGAGGAGAAAATAGATGACGGTAAAGAGAATGAGCGAGGCGAGGACCACGTTGGCCTGCACGACTGCGGAGAGGCCGGCGGGGGTGCGCATGATACCGTAGACCAGCCAGGGCTGACGGCCGACTTCGGCGGCAAACCAGCCGAGTTGGTTGGCGAGCTGGGGACCGAGTACGGAAAAGACGAGCACCCACAACAACCAGCGGGTGTTAAACAAGGTCCCCCGCCACCAGTACCAACCACTGAGCAGCGCAATGAAGAGGGTGGCCATGCCGGCCGCCACCATGCCGTGGAAAAACAGAAACGAGGGAGTGACCGGCGGCCGGTCTTCGGGCTTGAATTCGTGGAGGCCCGTCACGGAGGCATGAAAATCGTTGTGCGCGAGAAAACTCAAGGCACCGGGCAGAAACAGGCCGCGGGTTTGCTCGTTTTTTTCATCCACCCAGCCGAGGAGCACGAGGGGGGCGTTCGAGGTCGTTTCGTAAAGCCCCTCAAAGGCGGCGAGCTTGGCGGGTTGATTGCGACCCACCCCCTGGGCACTGACGTGACCGCTTACCAGTTGCAAAAAGGAGGCGATGAGGGCCACGACCAGGGCCACCCCCAAGGAGGCGCGGGCAAAGGCCACGTGGCGGTTCTGCAACAAGTACCAGGCACTCACACTAATGGCCAGAAACGCGCCGGCCTGCCAGGCGCCGCAGAGGGTATGGGTGAGCCGTTCCACCATGGAGGGATTGAACACCAGTTCCCAGAAGTTGGTAATCTCGGCCCGGGCGTGCAGCCCTTCCCCCACAATATGATAACCAGCGGGTGTCTGCATCCAAGAATTGGCCACCACGATCCAGACGGCACTAAAATGGGCGCCGAGCGCCACCATGCAGGTGGCAAAAAAATGCATTTTGCGCCCCACCCGGTCCCAGCCGAACAGCAGCAAGGCCAGAAAGCCGGATTCCAGAAAGAAAGCAAAAATGCCCTCGGCCGCCAGGGCGCTCCCAAAGACATCGCCGACAAACCGGGAGTAGGAGGCCCAATTGGTGCCGAATTCAAATTCCATGACGATGCCCGTGGCCACCCCAATGGCGAAGGTCAACGCAAACACGCGGGTCCAAAACCGGGCAAGTTGGTGATAAATCGGCTGGTTGGTTTTCAACCACAAGCCCTCCATGATGACCAGCAGCAGACCCAACCCGATGCTCAGGGGCGGATAGATGTAATGGAAGGCGATCGTGCCACCAAATTGGATTCGCGATAATGTGAGGACATCCATGGCAATAAATGTGGCACTTAAAGCAAAACTTATCAAGCGCTCTTTCGCGCCGGTAAAATAATGATGAGGGTTGCCCGGGGGATTTGCTGAAGGCGCCGGAGGCTTGGACGGAAGGGGAGCGGCCGGCCGGCCGCAGGGGGAAAATCAAGGCTTCATTCTTGGTCCAGCGCGAGGGATTTGAGGTCGGCCAGATCGACGAATTCCAAGGCAGCGATGTGGCAGGACTCGAGAATGACCTGGGGTGCGCAGCCGGCGCGGAAGGCTTCCGCCCAGCGTTCCACGCAGAGACACCAACGATCCCCGGCTTGCAGTCCGGGAAACTGGTATTCCGGGCGGGGGGTAATGAGGTCATTGCCGCGGGCCTGGGAGAAGGCCAGAAATTCGGCGGTGACCTGGACGCAAACCGTATGCTGGCCATGGTCCCCGGGCCCGGTGCGGCAATAGCCATCCCGATAAAATCCGGTGAGGGGCTCGTAACAACAACTCTTCAATTCACCGCCCAATACATTTGTGCGCATGGGTGCGAGCTTTAGGGTTGAGGGCGCGGAGATCAAGTCCGATTCTCAGGAATTCAATCAGGCGCTGGGGTGCCAGCGGCAGAGCCGGCCAGACGGCGGCATCGGCCAGGCCAGGCCGCCACTGAAGGGAGGGGTGATGACGGGAGGTTTTTTATAACTAATAGTAACTCCATTTAGCAGCAGACGAATTAATAAATATCAAACCTGCAACCGTAAGGGACCAGGCCATTGTATATACAATCAGGATTGGGGACATAGAATGCCATGGAAGACCCAAAACCAGGGCAATTAGTAAAAGTAAGGACGTCCAGCATCCAGAATTAAACCGGACGGTGCTTGACGAACGCTAGCTTTGGCATACTATGGATTGTAATGAGCGTTTTTACCAATTTGTCAAGCCGGCAACTAAGGCAAGCGGCGGACATCAAGGAGAAAATCAGTGAGTTGGAACAGCAACTTGCCGACATTCTTGGAGGCAGGGCAGTCGGGGAACCCGCAAAGGCGAACGCGTCCCCCGCCCCGGTCAAGCAGTCCAAGAAAAAAATCAGCGCAGCCGGCATTGCCCGCATCAAAGCGGCGCAAAAACTACGCTGGGCCAAATATAAACAGCAGACGTCCGCGGCCTCGGTGACTGGTCCGGGAAAATAATAGCGAGGAATAGAGATTTCCCCGGCGCGCCGGAGCGGTTACGTGGGCTTTTTAGCATGCCAGGCCAAGCCGCACCCGGAGCGGCGGGTGGGTGGGCTTATTTTAAAATGGCCGAGTGTTGTTTTAGCCAAAGCTCAGCTTGGGGGTAGGCCGGGCAAACGGCGGCGACTTCCTGCCAAAAACGCGCGGAATGATTTAATTGCCGGCGGTGCATGAGTTCGTGGAGGATAACGTAGTCACTGACATAGGCGGGCGCTTGGATGAGCCGCCAATTTAAGGAGATGGTGCCGGTCCGGGAACAAGAACCCCACCGCGAACGTTGATTGCGCACCGACACGCGGGTGACGGCGACGTGATGCTGGCGGGCGAGTTCAAACACCCGCGGTGGCAATTCCCGGGCAGCCAGCCGGTGGAGGTGCTGTTGCACCACCGGGCGGAAATCGCCAAACCCACCCGTTTTGATCGATTCGGTCCCCAGTTGCAGCAGTCCGGGAGCCGGGCACTGCAGCGGGAGCTTTTCCCCTCGAAAGAGAATTTCACTGCCGGCCACCCATTCCGTTGGCACGCGGGGTTTGTGCTGAAGTTTTTGCAGTTGAGTTTCCAGCCACCCGGTCTGGCGTTCGGCAAATTGTCGGGCGGCCACGAGGGTGCCGCCCCGGGGAACCGTCACCCGGGCTGAGCCATCCGGGAGCAGCCGGAGCAAATAGCGCCGGGCGCGGGGATGGCGCACCAGCCGGAGCGGGACCGAACGCCCGCCCACCTGCAACGCGGCCGGTTCCGGCACCGCCACCGGTTCGGGGGACCGGCGGCGGCCAAAGATCAGGTCCAGTAACATAAGGTCAATAAAGCCTGACTCGCGGGTTTTGGCAAGGGGTGGCCATGGAATGAGCAGGATGAGCGGAAGCCAGCCTAGCGTGGCAGTCGCTGCAGGAGTTCCCGGGGTTCGAGAATCTGAATGCCGAAAGGTTTTTCCAAAGCCAGCAAGTCATCATCGCGGGACACAATATATTTTGCCCGGGCCGCCAGGGCACAGGCCAGATAAGGATCGTCTTGGGGATCGCGGCTCCGTGGTTTGCCCAAAGGTGCGGGCTCAACCAGTTTTACCCGGGCGTAGTACCAATTCAAAATGGCGGTGGGAGGCGGTTTAAACTTAGCTTGCCGCAGGGCGGTCAGTGAGCGGACCTCCTCCAAAATTTCCAGGGTGGCAAACCCGGTGATCTGCCTGCGGGCCATGGCAACCAGACAAAGATGGGCTTCACCGCGCCAGCCAACCCCGGCAAAAACCACGTTCGCATCAAGCACAACCCGCACGCTGATTCCTTTCCGCCCGCAGACGGTGCTGGGTTTTCACCAAGTCGGCCATTTCAGCATCCGTGGGATCACCCGCAGGCGCGCCGGCAATGGCGCTGGCCAACAAAGCCACATCCTGGTTGATTCGCTCCTGACGGCGTTTACGAATCAAATCACGGATGTATTCGCTCATGGAATCAAACGCCTGGGCCTCCGAGTCGAACCGGGCAAATTCGGCCAGCTCGGGATTTAACGAGATGTTCATGCTCACTGCTTTCATGCCCTGAAACTAAATCAATGGCAGGCTATGTCAAGGTCTGCCATTGACTGCGAACGTTTCCGGACCGAGCGAACCGCCCCCTCAGGACCGCTTTTGCGGAGTAAGCGGGCGCAGGACTTTGATGGCCTCGGGGGTTTTGTAATGCCGCTTCAGGCCCAGTTCCGCGAGCATCCCGGCGGGGGCGCGGTTAATGAATTCCGGAAAACTGCGTTCCACGCGATCGCGCAGGAGTTTCTGACCGGTTTTGGAGGCCCAGAAATCGTCCTCGAGCTTGGCCAGGGCGATGCCGGCTTCCTCGGCGGTCATGTTTTCCCGTTTGGCAAGCAGCCAGACCAACTCGGGATCGCCGGGCAGGCTGACGGGACAGGGCACAAATTTCAGGGCAATCTCCTGTTCTTCGCTGGCTTCAGGGGCCAGGGCGCGCACGGGAATCTGGCTGGAGAGCTGGCTGCCATCGGGCAGGGCAATTTCCACGGCCAGCACCTTTTCCTCGGGGTCGGGTTTGACGGTGACTTCGCCCTTGGTGCCAAAGGCGGAGGCGAGCTGGAGTTTCACGTCGTTGAGGGTCTTGGGCTCAAGATCGGGCAGTTCCACCTGGGTGCAGAATTTTTCAAAGGCCACGGTGCGCGATTTGGTTTGCAGTTCGGCGGCCACGGCTTCATAAATTTTACCGGCGAGATCGGGATCGTGGGTGGCCTTGGGGAGAACCAGCTTCAGCAATTGCAACAGTTGAACTTCGTTATTAACTTTTTGGGTCGTTTTCCGGCTCATATAAAATGGGCGGCAAGTTGTGCAACATTTCGGGGGGCAGCGCAATCACGGATTTGGGAAATGTGGAAGCGCCGGAAAGGGAAACTGCCAGCTTCAAACTTCAGTCATCCGAGAAACGTCAACCTCCAAACCGCACGCGCGGCACCCGGCGGGCGGGGACAATTGCCGGCAAGATTCCGGGTGCCGGACCGTAGGGGTGAGGAGAATGCGAAAGGCATTCATTTTTAGGTGATTTTGTATTAGATTAACCTTATGAAGATGCCTGTGGTGGGTTTAATTTTGGCGACGTCGGCGGGGTTGTGGTCGGGATGCGTGAATCCGGATGGCACGCCGAACAACACCGGTTCCGGGGCGCTGATTGGCGGCGCGTTTGGCGCGCTGGCCGGGTCGGCACTGGGCGGACGGCATGGCGGTGAGGCCGCTTTGCTGGGCGCGGCCTCCGGGGTGGTGGCAGGCGCATTGATCGGCAATGCGGTGGATCAAACTCAAGAAGCCCGGTGGCGGGGGGATTATCCCCCGGCTTATGCCCAGTTCAGCCAGCAACAACCCCTCTCCGTTAACGATATCAAAGCCCTGGCTCGGGCCGGAATTACCGAGGATACGATCATCAGCCAGATCATTACCACCCACTCGGGGTTTCGTTTGAGTTCAACGGACATCATCGCCCTGCGCGATGCCGGGACGAGCGACAAAGTCATTCATTTCATGATCAGCACTGCCGGTGACCCGGAGGCAGTGGTCAGCGGCGTCCCGACGGTAACCGTGGTGGTGGATGATCGCCCGCCCGCGCCCTTGGTGGAAGCCATCCCGGCGACGCCCCCGGCCCCCGGCTATGTGTGGATAAGCGGGGATTGGGTCTGGAATGACCGCTGGGTTTGGGTGGAGGGTCATTGGGCCAAACCACCCCATCCCCATTCGGTCTGGATTACCGGCGATTGGGTGAAAGGCCCCCACGGTTGGTATCGCACCGAGGGGTATTGGAAGTAGTCGCCCGCCCGCCCACGGCGGCACCTACGTTCAACGGGCAAACCGTGGCCGGCGTTGGTGCCGCCACCAAAGCCCGGCCGCACCGAGGCAGCCCAGGCCCGCGAGGGACGGTTCAGGCACCGGAGTCACTTGGATTTCAAACACCCCGCTGGCGGGGGCGGGACCGGGAATGAAGGCCCAGCTCCATTCGGATCGTTCAAAGGCAAAGCCATTATTGTCGCCCTGGTTGTTGTAATACCAGCCGTTGTAGGAGGTGCTGGTGGCGGGTTCATCGCACAACCAATATTGCGTGCCGGCTTGCAGCAAGGGCTTGACCCTGGAATTGATGCTGAGCAAGCCGGTGACATTGGCGACATTATTAAACGATTCCAGAGTGGTCCCGGGCACCCCATTGCCGTCGTCCTGGGCAATATAGAAATTGGACAACGCAGAACCACCCACCCGGTAGGTGGCCAGTTCGATACCGGACAAATAGCCGGTGATGCTGGGCGTGAAAAACTCCGCCTGCCCCCGATACCCACCGGAAAGCGAGGCACCGCTCACGGCCCAGACGGTGGCATGGCTGTAAGAGTTGCCGGCCCCGAAGGAATTGAACGCCACGACTTGGGCCGAAGCCGGCAGGGCCAGAACCGTCAGGGTAAAACATCCGCCGAGCAGCGTCCGGAGGCGGGGCGGGAGCCGATGGCTGGTCAGTTGCATGATGGGGGTGGTGTTAATTTGCGTGCCAAGTTAATGATTCGAGCGGCAATTGCAAGGGTGTGAGACAAATTTCCTCCTTCGCCCTAGCCTTGCCCCGGAGGGGCACCGGAAATTAGCCGGGGGCACCTGTCCGCCATAGCTCTGTGCGCAGGCGGAAGCTTTGCG
>CAIZWI010000293.1 GCA_903936645.1 uncultured Verrucomicrobia subdivision 3 bacterium | reverse complement strand
CCGGTACCCAGCCCGGAACCATCGCGCCCCGGCAGGGGCGCTGGAAAATGGCGAATCCATGCCATCCCTAGACTTCTAGATGCTTATTATCCCAAAACCCGTGAAAATGAACCTGCCGGAAGAATTTTGTCTCACACCCCCCGGCCCCTTGCCCGCCGATTTTCCGTGTGTTTCCTCCTTTTTATGGCTAATAATCCCCGTTTGACTCTGCATTCATAAAATGAAAATCACCGGCATCATTCCCGCCCGTTACGCCTCCACCCGCTTCCCCGGCAAACCGCTCCATCTAATTGCCGGCAAACCCCTGATCCAGCATGTGGTGGAACAGTGCCAAAAAGCCCAGTCGCTGGCGGAAGTCATTGTGGCCACCGATGACACCCGCATTTGGGAGGTGGTCCAGAATTTTTGCCGCGTGGAAATGACCCGCCCCGAGCATCCCAGCGGCTCGGACCGCATTGCCGAGGTCGCCGCACGCTGCCAGTGCGAGGCCGTGATCAATATTCAAGGGGATGAGCCTTTAATTGACCCGACGGTGATTGATGCCGTGGCCAGCGCGCTGAAGGGGGCCGAGATGTCCACCGCTGCCACGGCGATCCGGCGCGTGGAGGAGTTGGACAACCCCAATGTCGTGAAAGTTGTTGTCAACGCAGCCGGTCGGGCCTTATACTTTTCCCGTCGCACGATTCCCTACGTGCGCGAGGCCGCCAGTAGTTCGATGAGCGAACAGTTGGCGGCGTTTCCTTTTTTGAAACATCTGGGGATTTACGGCTACCGGCGGGAAACCCTGCTGCGGCTCGTCCAGTTTCCAGTGTCGCCATTGGAAAACGCGGAAAACTCGAACAGTTACGGGCCTTGGATCAGGGCATTTCTATTGCGGTGGTAACCGTGGATTACGACAGTATCGGGGTGGATGTTCCGGCGGATGCGGCGCGGGTGGAAGCTTTATTAATATGAAATTCATTTTTGTCACGGGTGGCGTGGTGAGTTCGCTCGGCAAGGGCCTGACAGCCGCCGCGCTGGGCACTCTACTGGAAAATCGCGGCCTCAAAGTCGCCCTGCAAAAGTTTGACCCCTACCTCAATCTGGATCCAGGCACCATGTCCCCCTACCAGCATGGTGAGGTGTATGTGCTGGATGACGGCGCGGAAACCGACCTCGATTTGGGGCACTATGAACGCTTCACCAATGTCAAACTGACCCGCATCAACAACATGACCAGCGGCCAGGTGTACCAAACCGTGCTGAATAACGAGCGCGAAGGCAAGTACCTGGGCAAGACGGTGCAAGTGATTCCCCACGTGACGGATGAGATCAAGAACCGCATCCATGTGCTCGCCGAAAAGAGCAATGCGGACGTCATTATCACCGAAATCGGCGGTACCACGGGCGACATCGAGGGGTTGCCGTTTTTGGAGGCCATTCGCGAATTTGCCCTGGAAGTGGGCTACAACAACGCCATCTTTCTGCACGTCACCTACGTGCCCTACATTGCGGCGGCCGGGGAACTCAAAACCAAACCCACCCAGCAGAGCGTGGCCAAGTTGCGCGAAATTGGCATCATGCCGCACGTGCTCGTCTGTCGTTGTGAAAAGCCCCTGGACAAGGAATTGCGCCAGAAAATCTCCATGTTTTGCAACGTCCCCCTCGAAGCCGTCATTGAGGAAAAGGACGTGGATCATTCCATCTACGAAGTGCCCCTCATGCTCCAGCGCGAGCGCATGGATGACCTGGTGTGCCGCTTGCTCCACCTCACCACCCCCGTGCCCAACATGGCGCACTGGCAGGAAATCATCCGCAAATTGATCGCCCCGCAGCACCGCGTGCGCATCGGCGTGGTCGGCAAATATATCGGTCTGCAAGACGCTTATAAATCCGTTTACGAAGCCATCATCCATGGCGGCGTGGCAAATGATTGTGGCGTGGAGATCGTCCAAGTGGACTCGGAAGACATCGAAAAGCAGGGTGCCGCCAAGATTCTAACGGGTTTGGGTGGTATCCTCGTTCCCGGCGGCTTTGGCGAGCGGGGCGTGGAAGGCAAGATTCTGGCCGCCCAGTTCGCCCGCGAGAATAAGATCCCCTACCTGGGACTGTGCCTGGGCATGCAAATCGCCACCATTGAATTCGGGCGCAATGTTTTGAAGTTGAATAAAGCACATTCGACTGAATTTGACCCTTCGACTCCCAATCCCGTCATCGCCATGCTTGACGATCAAAAGCGCGTGACCAAAAAAGGTGGCACCATGCGCCTCGGGGCACAGCCCTGCCAGTTGGTGGTCAAATCAAAAGCGGCCACCTTGTACGGCTCATTCTTGATCCATGAGCGCCATCGGCATCGGTATGAATTCAATAATTCCTACCGCGAACGCTTTGAACAGGCGGGTTTCATGTTCAGTGGGCTATCACCGGATGGCAAACTCGTGGAGGTAATCGAACTGCCCAGCCACCCGTTTTACCTGGCCAGCCAGTTTCATCCGGAATTCCAAAGCAAGCCGCACATGCCGCATCCCTTGTTTAAGGGCTTCATTGCCGCCGTGCATGAGCACATGCACAAAAAGCCAATTTGAGCCCGGACCGGCGGGAGCCGGCGGTCAGGATAGCATGACATACGCGGAAGCCATCGAATTTCTCCAGGGGCTGCGCCAATTTGCGGCCACTTTTGGTCTGGAAAACACCCGCCGGCTGGCGGCCCTCGCCGGTAATCCCCACCGCAAATTGCGGTTTATTCATGTGGCGGGCACCAACGGCAAGGGCTCGACCTGCGCCATGCTCGAGAGCATTTATCGCGCGGCCGGGCTGCGTGTGGGACTCTACACCTCCCCTCATCTAATCTCCTTTCGCGAGCGCATCCAAATGAATCGCGTGCTGATCCCCGAGGGGGACCTGGCCCGCCTGACGGGGCAGCTGCGCGCCCAAAACCAGGGCGAACCCTTAACCTTGTTTGAATTCACCACCGTCCTGGCCCTCGCCTGGTTTGCCGAACAGCCGTGCGATCTCGTGATCTGGGAAACCGGCTTGGGCGGACGGCTGGATGCCACGAACATTGTCACGCCCCTGGCGAGTGTCATCACCCAAATTGGCTTTGACCATGAACCATGGCTCGGCAACACCCTGGCCAAAATCGCCGCGGAAAAAGCTGGCATTATCAAGCCCGGGGTGCCCGTTTTCACCGCCACCGAGGAACCGGAGGCCCGGGCGGTCATTCGCGCCACGGCCTTGGAACACCATGCGCCCCTCACCTGCGTGTCCGCGACCGCGGGCGAGCCGCTGGAATTTCCGGTGTCCCTCATCGGCGCGCATCAAAGAACGAATGCCAACCTGGCTCTGGCGGTCGTGGCGGGTTTGCAACCCCTCATTCCCGTGCCTCCGGCCGCCCGGCGAGCTGGCCTCGCCTCGGTGCATTGGCCGGGCCGGTTACAGCTGCTTAAAAATGACGCTGGCTCCACAATTTTGCTGGATGGCGCGCACAATGCCGCGGGCGCGGCGGTGCTTCGGACTGCCTTGGAAACCGAATTTGCCGGCCGGCGTCCCACCCTCATATTTGGTTCCCTTGCCGACAAAAAATGGCCGGAGATTTGTGAAATATTAGCCCCGCTCGCCGACGTGATCTTCACCGTGCCGGTCGCCAGCCAGCGCACCGCCGCTCCAGCCGATGTCGCAGCCGCCTTCCGGCAAGCCCGCCCCGCGCTGGAGCTGCATGTGTGCGCCAATTTAGCCGAAGCGTTAAATGCCTGCAAACACAGGGGTTTTATCGTGATCACGGGATCTTTATACCTGATCGGAGAGGCGCTGGACCGGCTCGGCCAGGAGCACGCCGGCGCCAGTGAACGGAACTTGAACGAATGGTCCGGCCGTCCGCAATTGGGATAAGGGTCGGGCAAGTGCACGCCAAGCTGGGCTAATACTTTTGCTCACACGTTGACGGTTGGCCCCAAGATAACTACTTTAGTAAAAGTTATGCCATACGCAGACACGCTCCCCGCCCAACGTAAATTCGGGCAAACCACGCGACCAGATGCGTGGTGGATTCAACCTCTTCTGGTGTTTCTCGGTTTCTCCGCCTTCATCGTTTACTCGACTTGGGCCGGAGTGCAGGGAACGAATTATTTCCTCGATGCCCAGGGCCAGGACTATTTGTCGCCCTTCTACTCCCCCGAACTCTGGGGCCGGCCCGGCCACAGTTTGTTCGGCGCCACCCAGCCCTCCTGGTGGCCCGCCTTCATCAAATTCTCCCCGGCGTTTCTAATCATGTGGATTCCCGCCGGCTTCCGCTTTACCTGTTATTATTATCGCGGCGCCTACTACAAGGCGTTTTGGGCCGACCCGATCAACTGCGCCGTGGGCGAACCCCGCAAAACGTTCCTGGGGGAACGCTATTTCCCGCTCATCATTCAAAACGTTCATCGCTATTTCCTTTACCTCGCCCTGGTATTCATTGTCCTGCTGTCGCATGACGCCTGGCGCGGTCTCTGGTTCACTGATGCCACCGGGAAACATTTTGGTCTGGCCGTGGGCAGTCTGGTGCTCATCATCAATGCCGTCCTCCTGGCCAGTTACACCCTCGGTTGCCATTCGCTTCGCCATTTAGTGGGCGGTTTCTTGGATTCCAAATCCAAGGCGCCGACCTGCGCCAAAGCCTATTCTTGTGTGGGTTGCCTGAACAAACGGCACATGATGTATGCTTGGTTCAGCCTGTTCTGGGTCGGTTTTACGGATCTCTATATCCGCCTGTGCTCTATGGGCATCTGGCATGACGTGCGGTTGTTTTAACCTGAATCCTATTTAAATTTGTGGCTACCAATTACGAAACTTTTGATTACGACGTGCTGGTGATCGGCGCGGGCGGGGCAGGCCTGCGCGCGGCGATTGAGGCATCGGCGGCCGGTGTGAAAGTGGGTCTGATTTGCAAATCACTGCTGGGCAAAGCCCACACCGTGATGGCGGAAGGTGGCATGGCCGCGGCCATGGGCAACGTCGATGACCGCGATAGCTGGAAGGTGCATTTCGCCGATACCATGCGCGGTGGCCAGTATGTCAATAACTGGCGCATGGCGGAACTGCATGCCAAGGAAGCGCCCGAGCGCGTGCATGAACTGGAAGCCTGGGGTGCCGTGTTCGACCGCACCAAGGAAGGCAAGATTTCCCAGCGTAATTTCGGCGGCCACCGCTATCCGCGCCTCGCCCACGTGGGCGACCGCACCGGCCTCGAACTCATCCGCACCCTGCAAGACCATGGCATCCATCAAGGCATCTCGGTGCACATGGAATACACCATTGTCTCCCTGTTGAAAGACGGCGACCGCGTGGTCGGCGCCTTCGGCTACGAACGCGAACGTGGCCGTTTCCGGATTTTCAAAGCCAAGGCCGTGGTCGTTTGCACCGGCGGCCTGGGCCGCGCTTACCGCGTGACCAGTAATTCCTGGGAAGGCACCGGCGACGGCGTCTCCCTCGCTTACCACGCCGGCGCGGAATTGCTGGACATGGAATTCATTCAGTTCCACCCCACCGGCATGATCTGGCCGCCCAGCGTGCAGGGCATTCTGGTCACCGAGAGCGTCCGCGGCGAAGGCGGCGTCCTCAAGAACAAGGAAGGCCGTCGTTTCATGTACGATGACATTCCGGAGAATTATAAGTCGCAAACTTCCCTCGATCCCGAGGAAGGCTGGCGCTACACCCAGAATGACAAGAACGCCAAGCGTCCTCCCGAGCTGCTTACGCGCGACCATGTCGCCCGCTGCATCAACCGTGAGGTGAAAGCCGGCCGCGGCAGCCCCCATGGCGGCGTGTTTTTGGACATCGCCTGGATCAAGGAAAAAATCCCGAACTCCGCCGAGCACATCAAGCGCAAGCTGCCTTCGATGTACCACCAGTTCATGCAACTCGCGAACCTGGACATCACCAAGGAACCGATGGAAGTCGGCCCGACGACCCACTACGCCATGGGCGGCGTGCGCGTCAATGGCGATACCCAGATGTCGAGTGTCCCCGGCCTCTTT
>CAIZWI010000292.1 GCA_903936645.1 uncultured Verrucomicrobia subdivision 3 bacterium | reverse complement strand
CTTTCCCTGGGCTACTCACATCCGCTGAATTATGCCATTCCGGACCAGATCAAAGTAACGGTGGAAGAAAACACCAAGCTGACCATTGAAGGCCCGGACAAGCGGGTGGTGGGTCAGGTGGCCTCCGAGATTCGTGGTTACTATCCCCCGGAACCCTATAAGGGCAAGGGTGTTCGCTATGCCGGTGAGCACGTGGTGCGCAAGGAAGGCAAGACGGTCCAATAATAGATTTTAAGCCCCGGCAAAATCCGTGGCCAAAACCAATGAGAACTGATAAAAAAGAACGTTTGGCGCAATTACGCCGCTGGCGCATCCGTAAAAAAGTCCGCGGTTCGATCGTGCGCCCGCGCATGGCTGTGTGCTTTGCCAACAAGAATATTCACGTCCAGTTTATCGACGATGATGCCGGCAAGACGCTGGCCTCGGCTTCGACGCTGGCCAAGAGCACTCCGGATCGCGATTCCCTGGCCGCCAATGTGGCCAGTGCCAAAGTGATCGGTGCGCTCGCTGCCAAAACTGCCATTGAAAAGGGCATCAAGCAGGTCGTGTTCGACCGCGGTGGCACCCGTTATCACGGCAAAATCAAAGCTCTGGCCGAAGCGGCCCGGGAAGCTGGCCTGCAATTTTAACCTGAACCAAGAAGAATACTGTGGCTGATATTGTAAAAAAACCTGGTGGCGATGACCAGCGCGGTCCTCGCGGACGCGGTGGCCGTCGTGGCAAACCCGGCGATTCCGATGGTGGTTTCGGCGGCGGTGGCGGCGAAGAATTGATGGAGAAAGTGGTTTTCATCAACCGCTCCTCCAAGGTGGTCAAAGGTGGCCGCCGGTTTAATTTCAGCGCGTTGGTCGTCATTGGCGACAAGCGTGGTCGCGTGGGTTATGCCTTGGGCAAAGCCAGCGAAGTGGCGGATGCCATTCGTCGTGGTGGTGAACTCGCCCGCAACCAGATGGTGCCGGTGTCCTTGAAGGATGCGACCATTCCCCATGAAGTGTATTCCACTTATGGTGGGGCCAAGATTTTGCTCCGTCCGGCCTCGCCGGGTACCGGCTTGATCGCTGGAAAAACCGTCCGTGCCGTATTGGAATCCGCCGGGGTCAAAGATATTCTGACCAAGTCCCTGGGTTCCAGCAATGCCGCCAACGTAGTGAAAGCCACGTTGAACGCCCTCTTGAGCCTCCGCCTCCGTGAAGAAATTTACAAGGGCCGTGGCATGACCATTCACAAAGTTAAACCCACTGAAGTTCCCGTGGTTCCTGGGGCGGCGGTTGCCGCGCCGGCTGCGGTCTGATTTTTATGCGTCTGCACAATTTACAACCTCGTCCGGGTGCCAAGCATCGCACCAAACGCCTTGGCCAGGGCGAATCCAGTGGTCACGGTAAAACTGCGGGTCGCGGTGGCAAAGGCCAGACCGCGCGCTCCGGCAGCTCGATTCGTATCGGTTTCGAAGGCGGTCAGATGCCGCTCATCCGCCGTATCCCCAAGCGTGGCTTTAACAATGCCCGGTTTACCGTGCGTTACAGCCCCGTGAATGTGGGCGGTTTGGAAGTATTTGACAATGGTGCCCGCGTGGATGAAGCGGCGGTGCGCGCCATTGGTCTGGCTAATGGCAAATCGGCTGGTCTTAAGATTCTGGGCACGGGCACGCTGACCAAAAAGCTGACCGTTGTGGCGAATTCCTTTAGTGCTTCCGCCAAAACCAAAATCGAGGCTTTGGGCGGCACCTGCGAACTGATGGTTGCCAAACCTGCGGTCGCAGCCAAGCCCTGAAGTGGATTGATTCATGTTTCGCTCCATTGCCAATACTTTCGTCAATTGCTTCAAAATTCCGGAGCTTAAATCCCGGATTTTGTTCACTTTTGGCGTTTTGTTCGTCTGCCGGTTGATTTCGTTCATTCGAATTCCCGGCCTTTCCGGTAACACGTTGTCCGCCTACTACAACAGCCAGTCTCATGCGGGTGGCGGTTTGCTGGGCATGTATAACTTGTTTGCGGGCGGCGCTTTGGAGCACGGTGCGATTGGCACCCTGGGCATCATGCCCTACATTAGTGCTACCATCATTATCCAGTTGTTGACGGCCGTCTGGCCCAAATTGAGCAAACTGGCTCGCGAAGAGGGCGGTCGCACCAAGATCATTCAATACAGCCGTTATTTGACGGTGCTGCTCTGTTTAATTCAGGGTTTCGTGTTTGCGATTGGTTTCGAAAGCCCCGACAAGATTTTTGGTCAGGGAATCGGCCGCCTGGTACTCTTCAGTGATGACCATATTTGGTGGTTCCGGATTCAAACGGTGCTCCTGATGACGACTGGATCCATGCTGCTAATGTGGCTGGGTGAACAGATCACCGAGCGCGGTATTGGCAACGGGGTTTCGCTGATCATTACCGTGGGTATTGTGGCCCGGTTGCCCAAGATGTTTACGGGTCTGCATGACATGTTTTTCCCGGCGGGTGGGATTGAAGCTAATTATCATCTGGCGGGAACTGGTTTGTTGTTGGTAATCCTACTGGCGGTGGTGATTGCGGGTGTCATTGCCATCACCCAGGCGCAACGCAAGATTCCAGTTCAATATGCCCAGCGTGCGGTTGGCCGCAAGATGTATGCTGGTGGCACGTCGTTCATGCCGCTCAAAGTGAACTATGCCGGCGTGATGCCGATCATCTTTGCGCAATCGATTTTGATGTTTCCCCAGAAGATCTTTTTGATCTTGGATCAGCGCTTTAACATTGCGTTTTTCGGGGATATTGCCCGGTCACTGAATGAAGGTGCCTTCCTTTACTTGTCCTTGTACGCTTTGATGATCCTGTTCTTCTCCTACTTCTGGGTGGCCACGCAGTTCAATGAATTGCAGATCGCTGATGATTTGAAGAAGAACGGTGGCTATATTCCGGGGGTTCGTCCCGGCCAGGGCACCAGTGATTATCTGCACAAGGCCATGACCCGCATTACGTTTGCCGGCGCCTTGTTCCTGACGGTGATTGCCACGATTCCGATTATTTTGTTCAAGGAACTGGGCATTCCCTATGACGTTGCCACGTTTTTCGGTGGAACGAGTATTTTGATTGCGGTTGGTGTGCTGTTGGACACGATGCGGCAGATGGAATCCCACCTGATGATGCGTCATTATGATGGGTTTCTGAAGAAAGGTCGCGTCCGGGGACGCTTCTAACTTCTGGATTGTGGGCAAGATTGTCCTCAAAACGGAATTGGATTTGGAATCAATGCGCCCGGCGTGCGCATTAGCTGCCAAAGTTCTCAATGAAGTAGCGGCTTTTATCAAGCCTGGGGTCACCACGCGTGACATTGATAATTTGGCAGCGGAAGTGATCCGCGCCAACGGTGCGAAGAGTGCCTTTTTAGGTTATCGCAAGTTTCCGCGCCATACCTGCATATCGGTTAACGATGAAGTCGTTCACGGGATGGGCAGTGAGCGGGAAGTAAAATTTGGGGACATTGTTAGTTTGGATGTGGGTGTGTCCTATCGCGGGTTTATCGGTGACACAGCCAAGACAGTGGCGGTGGGTGGTTGCAGCGTAGCCGCCCAGCGGTTGATGGATGTCACGGAAAAAGCCCTATACCAGGGTATTGCCGCGGCGCTCGCGGGAAACCGGGTCTCGGACATCTCGCGTGCGGTGCAAGAGTACGTTGAGAGTAACAATTTTAGCGTGGTACGGGAATTTGTGGGCCATGGCGTCGGTCGAACGATGCATGAAGAACCTCAAATCCCTAATTTCGTCGACCGAAATAGCAACCAAAAGTTGCGGTCGGGGATGACTTTGGCGATTGAGCCGATGGTGAATGCGGGTTCAGCCAACGTAAAAATATTGAAAGACGGCTGGACAGTGGTGACACAAGATGGTTCACTATCTGCCCATTTTGAACATACGGTATTAATTACCGACAAAGGGCCGGAGATTTTAACATGGCCGGAGAATCGGTCTTTCGCGTAGCGGCGGTGGTGGTGGCAGTGCTGCCGAACGGCACCTGGCACGCCGAGTTAAAGAATGGACACCGGTTGACGGCGTTCGTTACTGGTCGGGCTCGCAGAGACGCCCCAGCTTATAAAGCGGGGGACACGGTACAGTTGCAATTGACGCCATATGACTTATCGGTCGGGCGCATATTGCCACAGATTTAGCACGTCCTGGGCCGCCGGTTTAGCTGGGCAGGGTGTGGGACGGTAACAGTAGTGGATCGGTGAAAATTTAGAGCAATTTACAATATTTTAGAAAATGAAAGTTCGCGCGTCAGTCAAAAAAATGTGTGAGCACTGCAAAGTGGTACGCCGTCGTGGCGTCATTCGCGTGATTTGCACCAACAAACGTCACAAACAACGGCAAGGCTAATATATGGCACGCATCATAGGTGTGGAAGTTCCTTCCAACAAGCGCATCGATATCGCGCTCCGCTACATTTACGGCATCGGACCGAGCAACGCGATTGAGATTCTCGAACGCGCCAATATCGACCGCACGGTTCGCGCCAAGGATTTGACCGAGCAGCAGCTCTCCCAGATCGTCCATGCGATCCAGGAAGGCAAGTATGTGATCGAAGGCGATCTGCGCCGCGAAATCGGCATGAATCTCAAGCGTTTGCAAGGTATCAAATGCTATCGTGGCATCCGCCATATGCGCGGTTTGCCCGTGCGTGGTCAGCGTACGCAGACCAACGCCCGTACTCGCAAAGGTCCCCGCCGCACGGTCGGCGTGCAGCGCGCCGCGGCCAAGTAATCCGTCAAATCCTTTTGAATTTGTATTATGTCTGAAGAAATTAAGAAAAAAGCGGCTCCCAAGAAGGAAGCCAAACCAGCCGCCGATGCTGCCGCCAAAGGCGCTCCGGCCGCTCCCGGCGCCCCGGCTGCTGTCATCGATCCGGCCAAGCCCGTGGAAGTTCCCGTGGTTGCCGCCCCGACGGCCGCGGAGTTGTTGGGCGAAGATCCCAATGCCAAGAAAATCATCAAGGCCAAGCATGCCAAGAACGTCGTTTCTGGCGTGGCGAATATTCTGGCGACTTTTAACAACACCCAGGTGACGATCACCGATGCCCAGGGAAACCTGATTGGCTGGTCGAGTGCCGGCCGGGTGGGTTTCAAAGGTTCCCGCAAGAGCACGGCTTATGCCGCGCAACAAGTGGCCCAAGATGCCGCCCGCCAGGCCATGGCCCACGGGATGAAGGAAGTGGAAATCCGGGTCAAGGGTCCTGGTTCAGGCCGTGAATCCGCCATCCGCGCCCTCCAGGCGATTGGCTTGGAAATCAGCGCCATCAAAGATGTGACCCCGGTTCCGCACAATGGCTGCCGCCCGCGCAAGAAACGCCGCGTCTAATCAATTTCAAGTTTGACTTTGCATATTTAATTTATGGCTCGTTATACAGGTCCTCGTGTTCGTATCAGCCGCCGTTTTGGGCTGCCCATTTTCGGTCCTTCCAAGTATTTGGAACGGCGCAACTACGGTCCCGGCGTGCATGGCCCCAAGTCCCGCCGCAAGCATACCGATTACGGCCTCGGCCTGATCGAAAAGCAAAAACTGCGTTACTACTACGGCCTCATGGAAAAGCAGTTCCGGGGCGTCTACGAAAAGGCCTTGCGCCGTCGTGGTGTCACGGGCGAACAGATGCTGCAAATCTTGGAGACGCGCCTGGACAATGTGGTTTTCCACCTTGGTTTTGGCACCACCCGCGCCGCTGCCCGCCAATTGGTGTGCCACGGCCACGTGACTGTCAACGGTCGCAAGGTTGGCATTCCGTCTTTTGCCTTGAAGGTGAATGACGTGATCCACGTGAAAAACAACAATGTTTCACGCCAGCTCGCCACCAAGAATCTGGAAATCTCCACCAGCCGCGCCGTGCCGGATTGGTTGTCCCTCAACAAGGAAGACTTCAAGGGCACCGTGATGCGCGTTCCGACGCGTGATGAGATCCAGCCCATTGCCAATGAGCAGGCGGTTGTCGAATTTTATTCCCGTTAAACCATAACCCGTTTCGCTTTGGCGAAACAAACAATTATATGGGCGTCCGTCCGTCCGGGGAATAGGCCGGTGGACGCCAGTTAACAATTGTTGAAAGGATACCATGTCAGTTAAACTCGGACGTTTTGAAATGCCGAAGCGGTTGCAGAAAGAAGAAGCAACTGCCACGCCCACGTATGCCAAATTTATTGCCGATCCGTTTGAAACGGGTTACGGCCATACGGTTGGCAACTCCCTCCGCCGCGTGCTGCTCTCCTCCCTCGAAGGCGCAGCCATCACCTCGTTGAAGGTGGACGGTGCGATGCACGAATTTGCGACCATCGAAGGCGTGGTCGAAGACATGACGGATATTGTTTTGAACCTTAAGAAAGTTAAGTTCAAAGCCCACAACCGCGAAGAACAAACGCTGTTGCTTTCCGTCAACAAAGAAGGTGCCGTCACCGCAGGCGACATTCAGACCAACCAGAATGTTGAGCTCGTCAATCCGGAGCAGCATATTTGCACGATTGACAAGAAGAAGAAATTTGAGATGGAACTCACTGTTCGCGTCGGCCGTGGCTACTGCCAAAACGACGAGAATAAGAAGGTTGGCCAGGCCATCGGCGTGGTGGCGATTGACTCCCTGTTTTCCCCGGTCACCCGCGTGCGTTATGCCGTGGAAGCGGCCCGCGTTGGCAACCGCACGGATTACGACCGTTTGATCTTGGAAATCTGGACCGACGGCCGGATCTCGCCCGACGACGCACTCACGCAGTCCTCGGCCATTCTGGCCCATCACCTGGACGTGTTTGTCGGATACGACAAGAACGCCATTGAATTTGAAGAAGCAGCTGACAAGCAGGACGAAGAGAAGTCCAAGATGAAGAAGCTGCTGAACATGAGCGTGAATGAGATCGAACTCAGCGTTCGGGCGGCCAACTGCCTGAACAACGCCAATATCACCACCGTGGGCCAGCTGGCCATGAAGAGCGAGCAGGAAATGCTTAAGTATCGTAACTTCGGCAAGAAGTCGCTCAATGAAATTAAAGACAAGCTGACGGCCCTGGGTCTGGCGCTCGGCATGAATTTTGAACCGGGCCTCCTTGAGGCTCCGAAAGAAGAACCCAAAGCGGAGTAATTTGTTATGCGTCATTTGAAGCGAACGGCCAAACTGGGCCGCACATCGGAACATCGCAATGCGATGCTGGCCAACTTGGTTTGCAGCCTGATTATTCACCGTCGGGTGACCACCACTCTGGCCAAGGCCAAAGCGGCTCGCTCGGTGGCGGAAAAACTGGTGACGCTCGGCAAGAGCGGCACGGTGCATGACCGCCGCCTCGCGGTGGCCCGTCTGCACCAGGAAGACGCCGCGAAGGTCCTCTTCACGGAAATCGCCCCGGCGTTTAAAACGCGCAATGGCGGTTATACGCGCATCCTCCATTTGAATCAGCGCAACGGCGATGCCGCCCAGCGCGCCATTCTTGAATGGGTGGACATTACAGTGGAAGCCCCGGAAGGCACCACCCCGGCGGGCGTCACGGACGTGGCGGCCACGGTCACCAAGGAAGCGGAAGCCACCCCGGCGGCCGCTCCGGCTGGTGAAACCAAAGCCTAAGCTAGCTTTTAAACGATCAAAGCCCGTTCGCAAGAACGGGCTTTTTTATTTTACCGAACGTCGTGCAAAATGTTGGTCAGGATATTTTGACACCTGTAAAAAGTGTGGCATGATGTGGGTGTCTCAAGCCGAGTCCTGCGGGATGAGGTAATCTTACGAGACATCAGGGGGCCGGGAGGCCCCCTTCCCTATTTCACCTTTCGTAACGGAAAGCCTAAAGACCAGGTTCCGTTTGGCACTTTACAATGCTGCACCAGTGGGTGTGCTAAAACCAGCAAATGGTTTAGGACAAATTTCGGCAGGCAAG
>CAIZWI010000291.1 GCA_903936645.1 uncultured Verrucomicrobia subdivision 3 bacterium | reverse complement strand
TTGTTCTTACAAATTCCATTGGCTCTTACCTTTATAGCCCCTCTAACGCTGTTTTGACCATTATTGATACAGTCAATGCTCCAGGGCAGATCTATTTCCTAACAAATAGCTACACTGTTCTGAAACAAAGCGGCAATGCCTATGTGACTGTTGGCCGTACCAATGGCTCCTCCGGCACAGTGTATATAAGTTACAGCACGGTGCAGGGAACCGCCATCCCTGGAATCAACTACCAAACCTCCAGTGGCATTGTTGCCTTGGGTGACGGTGTGACCAGTCAAAATATTGCCATACCTCTCTATGACAATAATCTTGCCCAAGGGACAGTTAATTTTAGCGTCAATCTATTCAACCCGGGTGGAGGGGCCACTTTGGCGGCCCCAACCAATGCCGTGGTCAAAATTTTGGATCACAACGTGGGTTTTAGCTTTTTGAGCCAAACCAATTTCGCCAGTGAATCCGATTCCTCGGCTTTGGTATTCGTTCAACGCTTGGGGGCAACCAATCTGGCGTATTCAGTTAAATACGTAACCACAAATAATACTGCGCTGGCTGGAACCAACTACGTTGCCCTGGCCAACACCTTGAATTTCGCTCCGGGCGAATCCCTGAAATCCATTTCCGTTCCGCTGATTTATTACCCGCAAGTTACCGGTGATCTGCTTTTTGGGTTGTTCTTGACGAATGCCACTCCTGGGGCCCAGTTAGTAAATACTACTAACACTCTTGTGGTCATTCATGATGCCGATGCCGGATTAAATTTCAGCACTGCTTCGACCAATGTACTGAAAAATGCTGGTTCAATCACACTGCAAGTCATTTGTTCCAATCCTTCGGTCGAGCCGATCATTCTCAGCACCAATACCATTCCCTTGCAGGTCAATTATTTCACCACCAATGGCACGGCTGTTTCCGGGGTTGATTACACGGCGGTTAGCGGCACTCTCCTTTTTACAAACGGAATTGGAACAAACCTGATTACGGTGCCGATCAAAAATAATGGCGTGCTGGAAGGCAACCGGACATTCAATGTCGTCCTCTCAGCTCCCACTGCCCCGGGCAAACTCACATCCCCGAGTATTGAACAGGTAAATATTATTGACGTAAACTCTGCGGTGGAATTCTCCAGTCCGACCTATACCGTCCTGAAGTCAGGCGTGCAGGCTAACATCAATGTTTACCGTACCGGTTATACCGATAGTATTGTTTCAGTTAATTACACTGCAACCAATGGAACCGCCGTGGGTAACGTAAACTTCGTTCCTGTCAGCGGCACCTTGGTGTTTACGAATGGTGTCACGGTGCAATCCTTTTCCGTTCCAATTATCTCCAGTACCGTGGTGCAGCCCGATTTAACTGTTCAACTTCTCCTTTCTGCCCCAAATAGCGCCGCGTTAACTTATCCCAGTTTTGCCGTGCTGACGATTCTCGACCTCAGCGGAAGTTTGGTTGTTCCTGCCGGTGCCATGATGATAGAACCCGAGGGTTATGTTCCGGCTAATGGTATCGTGGATCCAGGCGAGACTGACACCATTCGTTTCGGTTTCCGTGCCGGCTCTGGGACCAATGTGGCCAATTTGATTGCGACTTTGCTGCCCACCAATGGGATTTCTTCGCCCAGTGGCCCGCAATCCTATGGACCTTTGGTGGTCGGTGGCCCGGCGGTTTCCCGCCCCTTCACTTTGACTGCCAATGGAACCAATGGGCAGGCGATAGTCGCAACCTTTAAACTGATGGATGGTACTAAAAATATTGGCACGAATAACTTTACCTTTTATTTAGGTACTTGGACTGCCTCGTATTCTAATACCGCTCCGATCATCATTAATGACTTTACCACTGCTAGTCCGTATCCATCCTCGATTAATGTCAGTGGTTTGCCCGGTGTTATTCTTAAAACAACCGTTACCTTCACGAATCTGACCCACTCCGCTCCAGGTGACATTGGTGCCTTGGTGGTGGCTCCCAATCAGCAGGATACCCTGCTGATGAATCGGGCTGGAGCGGCGAACAGCATCAAAAATGTCACCTTGACATTTGATGATTCGGCGTCCAACAGTCTGCCAAAAAATTTGCCGACCATTACCACCGGAACAAATAAGCCAACCGCTTATCCCACGATCAATACTTTCCCTTGACCTTATGTGGATTTATCAACCCATGAACTTTTTGGAACGGTCGATTTTGACTGGTTCCGGTGCCGGTTTGGCAAACTCAATTCTCGTAGTTATATGAAGCATCTAATCAGCACGGGTCAAAAAATTTTAGTATCAGTTGGTTTGGGAATTTTCGCGCCAGCCCTCGGGGCGCTCGCTGTCTCTAGCGATCTAGTCGCCTTGCATGGCCATATTCCTGCTGCGGTGGCTCACCTGACTGCATCTGGCCGCCTCCCCGCCACCAATGCATTGAATCTGGCCATCGGTCTTCCATTGCGCAACCAAGCAGCCATGGCAGCCTTGATGCAGCAACTTTATGATCCCACCAGCACGAATTATCATAAATTCCTGACGCCCCAGGAATTTACTGAACAATTCGGTCCGACGACCAACGATTACCAAGCCGTTCTAGATTTTGCCCGTACTAATGGCCTGACGGTGTCCCGTACTCATGGGAATCGCATGTTGGTAGATGTATCCGGTTCAGTTGCTAATGTGCAATCCTCGTTTCACTTGAACCTGAACGTTTATCATCATCCGACCGAATCAAGGGATTTTTACGCGCCGGATGCTGAACCCACGGTAAGTACAAATTTGCCGGTATTGCAGGTACAGGGCTTGAACAACTATTTTTTGCCGCATCCCCTTTTGAAAAAGGTGCCAGCCACGGCCAAACCTGCGAACGGTTCCGCTCCGTTCGGCGGTTACATGGGTAGTGATTTCCGGAAGGCCTATATCCCTGGATCCAATTTAAACGGGGCAAATCAGATTGTTGGGTTGTTGCAATTTGACGGCTATCTGCCCAGCGACATAGCCACCTATGAAAACTTGGCTGGTTTGACCAATGTTCCACTACAAAATGTACTTTTGGATGGTTTTAATGGTCAAGCCGGGGGAAACAATGACGAGGTTTGTTTGGACATTGAAACTGCGATTTCAATGGCTCCGGCTCTCGCCAAAGTAGTTGTTTTTGAAGCAGGCCCATTTGGCAATCCGGATGATATCTTGAACAGCATGGCCTCCAGTAATTCAATCAAACAGTTTAGTGCTTCTTGGGCTTATGCCACGGATGCCACCTCTGACCAAATTTATCAAGAATTGGCCTTGCAAGGACAAACCTTTCTAAACGCTTCTGGTGACGGTGATGCATGGTTGGGTGGTATTCCTTTCGGTGCTTGCGAGAACCCCTACCTGACTTTGGTCGGTGGTACAACTCTAACCATGAATGGTGCGGCTATTTCATATTCCTCCGAGCAGGCATGGAATTGGGGATTGAGTGGTCCCAATGCATTCAATCCGGATGGATACTGGGGTACCAGTGGCGGTATCAGCACTGATGTTGCTATTCCCAGTTGGCAAACTGGAATAAGCATGGCCAATAACCATGGATCAACCACCTTTCGAAACTCACCCGACGTGGCGCTTACCGCTGATAATGTTTTTGTCGTATCCAGTGGCGGAAGTCAGTCGTTAGTTGGTGGTACCAGCTGCGCTAGTCCCTTGTGGGCTGGATTTATGGCGCTGATCAATCAGCAAGCCGCAGCTCAGGGTCGTAGCTCGGTTGGCTTTCTTGCTCCGCAGGTTTACGCCATAGCCAAAAGTACCAATTACGCCGCTTGTTTTCATGATATTATCTTGGGTGATAATACATGGGACCAGAGCCCAACCAACTTTTTTGCGGTTCCAGGATATGATTTGTGCACCGGCCTGGGAACTCCTAATGGAACAAATTTAGTGAACACCCTGGTTGCTGGTTTAACCATTGTAAACAGTAATACCATAACCATTGTAAGCGCGCCACCAGCCCCCTATGGAACCACCCTGGCAAATTTAAATGGTGGTTCCCCCAACGGTGTTTGGTATCTGTTTGTTCAGGATGAAAACCAATTTAATACGGGAATGATTTCTAACGGCTGGTCGATCACGCTTACCATGGGCAGCCCGCTTGGTCCGGTGGCCGACCCCGGATTGGGATTGACGGCCTCCACTGGCACCGCGGGCCCTGGTGGCACAGTTGTTTATTACCTCAATGTGACTAATTATGGAGGTTTTTCCACGGCGAGTAATGTGGTGGTTCAGGATTCTCTTCCTGTTGGCTCGACGTACGTCGCCACCTTGACATCCCGCGGTTCCAATTCAGTCACTGGTGATTTGCTTAGTGGTTATCATGTGAAATGGAATGTGGGGAATCTCGTCACTAACGATGGCGCCAACCTTGCAATTACCATCAAAGCACCCACGTCGCTTGGAACCGTGCAGAATTACGCTTTTCTGACGTCTGATACTCCAGACGTGAATTCGGATGACAACATTGCAACCCTGCCTCTGGTAGTGGGTAATATTACTGTACCGACATTGGGTGCGAGCTTCAATAATGCCAATGGACAGTTTGTTCTCAACGTCGGTGGTACTGGGGCGGTAATTATTCAAGCAACCACCAATTTGGCCAACTCATCGAGTTGGATTCCTGTTGCCACCAACACTGCACCTTTCTCATTCACTAATTTCAATACCAAGAGCCCACGCAATTTGTTCTACCGAGTTGTCACTGCGCCTTGATTTGAGGTGGGGGCGATGAAAGTTTTGGGTCTTACCGGTGGTGTTGGCATGGGTAAGACGACCGCCGCTCAAATGTTTACGGCGGCGGGAACTAAAGTGCTAGACACTGATCTATTAGCCCGCCAACTGGTTGAACCGGGGCAACCTGCTTTGGCTGAAATCATTGCTTGCTTCGGCTCAGCTTTTATTGATTCCCTAGGCCGCTTGCGGCGTTTAGATTTGGCACGCGTCGTCTTTGCTGATTCCAGCAGACGAGTTCAGCTTGAGCAAATCTTACACCCGCGCATCCGCGCTGCCTGGCAGCAGCAAATTCTCGATTGGCGCACCTCCGGAGAGCGGCTGGGGGTAGTGGTTATTCCCTTGCTGTTTGAAACGCAAGTTGAAAGCCACTTTGATCGTATCCTCTGTGCGGCTTGCTTGCCGGACACTCAACGGACGCGCCTCGCCGCGCGTGGCTGGACTGCTGAACAAGCCAGCCAGCGCATCGCGGCGCAACTCCCCATCGAACAGAAAATTACCCGTTCCCAACACGTCATCTGGACAGAAGGCTGCCTTGCCTGCACCTCCCGCCAGATCGAGCGCATCCTTGGTGGCATGTGAAAATTATTTGCTTTGGTTGAGCTGACTGACCCGCTTCCAACCGCCGCCTGCAAATGATGATTTTTGCAAGAACAGTTTCCTTTGCCTTTTGAATGGGGTAATCTTTTTTCAGCATGATTCTCAAGCCAGACGAGTTGCGCAGCCTTGTTGAACTGAAGCATCAGTCACCTCACACCTTGCTCGGCATGCACCGGTTGGCCGACGGTTCCGGTCTCGTGGTTCGGGCCATGTTCCCGCATGCCGCCAGTGTGGAAGTCCTCCCCACTCACCAAAAGGACAAGCCCCACTTTAAGCTGCTGCGCATCCACCCTTGTGGTTTGTTTGAAGGTGTCACGCATGAAGCCAGCGAGGTCTACGCCTATGATTTTTGCGTTACCAATCAACACGGCCAGACCCGCCAAACCCGCGATCCCTTCTCTTTTTTGCCCACCCTCGGGGAGTCCGATTTATTTCTTTTTGGCAAGGGGGATGAGCGGCGGATTTACGACAAGCTTGGGGCGAAACTCCGCGTTATTGATGGTGTGCACGGTACTAGTTTTGCCGTATGGGCGCCCAATGCCCGGCGAATCAGTGTGGTGGGGGATTTTAACCAATGGGATGGCCGGGTGCATCCCATGCGCCTGTTGGGGGTATCTGGTGTCTGGGAAATTTTTATCCCCGGGGTTGGCGAAGGTGCCCATTACAAATTTGAGGTGTGTGATGCCCATGAGGCCATCCGGTTAAAAACTGATCCTTACGGCAGTTTCTTTGAGATTGCCCCAAAAAATGCCGCCATTGTTTGGGAAACTCAAAAGTTTGCCTGGAGCGACCAGGCCTGGCTACAGCGCCGCCGGAATTACGATCCACTCCGCACCCCCATGAGTGCCTACGAGGTGCATTTGGGCTCCTGGCAAAAAAAATCCGCTTCCGAATCGTGGAGCTACCGTGATCTCGCCGCTCCCCTCGTGGCCTACGTGCAGCGACTGGGTTTTACCCATGTGGAATTCATGCCCGTGGCGGAGCACGCCTATTATCCCTCTTGGGGCTATCAAGTCACCGGCTTTTACGCCCCGACCAGCCGCTATGGCACCCCGGACGATTTTCAATATCTGGTCAATGCCCTGCATGAAGCGGGTATCGGTGTGATTATTGACTGGGTGCCCGCCCATTTCCCGCGGGATGACTGGGCGCTCGCCCGTTTCGATGGCACCGCCCTTTACGAACATGAAGATCCCCGCAAAGGCTCGCATCAGGACTGGGGCACATTGATTTTCAATTTTGGCCGGAACGAAGTTTCCAATTTCCTGGCAGCCAACGCCCTCTATTGGTGCGAACGTTTTCACATTGACGGTTTGCGCGTGGATGCCGTGGCTTCCATGTTGTACTTGGACTATTCCCGAAAAGAAGGGGAATGGATCCCCAATCAATATGGCGGCCGGGAAAATTTGGAGGCGATTGAGTTCCTTAAAAAATTTAACTATCTCACCCACACTGAGCACCCTGGCGTGGTGACCATTGCCGAGGAATCCACAGCCTGGCCTCTGGTTACCCGTCCGCCGGAAGCCGGCGGGCTGGGCTTTTCCCTGAAGTGGAACATGGGCTGGATGCATGACACCCTGGGTTACTTTAAACGCGAACCCATTCACCGCAAATTCCACCAGCATGAGCTCACCTTTGCCATGCTCTATCATCACAACGAGAATTTTGTCCTGCCCCTCTCGCACGATGAAGTTGTCCACGGCAAGGCCTCCCTCCTGGGGCGCATGCCCGGCGATGAGTGGCAGCAATTCGCCAACCTCCGCACCCTGCTGGGATACCAATGGCTCTTCCCCGGCAAAAAGCTCCTCTTCATGGGCGGGGAAATCGGCCAGCGCGCCGAGTGGAATGAAAATGGTCAGTTGGACTGGGCAGCCCTCCAGACCGGCCCCTTCCATGTGGGCTTGCAGACCTTTGTCGCCGATTTAAACCGGCTCTACGCCGCCTCCGCTGCACTCTGGCAGGCGGATTATGATTATGCCGGCTTCTTCTGGATTAATTGTAATGACCGCGAAAACAGCGTCCTGTCCTTTATCCGCCAGACTGCTGATGGTTCGCGGAAAATTGCCGTGATTTTGAACCTCACCCCAGTGCCGCGCGAACATTATCGGATGGGTCTCCCCATCGGTGGCCAATGGCGCGAAGTATTAAACAGCGATGCCGCCATTTACGGCGGCAGTAACCAAGGCAATTTGGGTGGGGTGGCAGCCGAGCCAATTCCCCTGCATAACCAATCTCACTCCGCCGAATTTCTCCTCCCCCCCTTGAGTTTGATAGCTTTTGAGGCGGAAGGATCAAAATGACAACCGCGCCACCCGTTCCGACAACTGGTTTTGCCAGCGGTTGAAATAGCCATAGAAGCGATACAGTTCTTCGAGGCGGGCCAGGCTGGCAGTTTTCGCCTCGGGCGTTGGGCTGGCGGTCAGCCACGCGGCATCCAGAACTTTGAGCCGCTCGTCCAGTTCGCCACGCAACTCGTTGAGTTTCTGCTGCCAGACTTGGATGCGCTCGATCCAATCCTGCGCGCGCTGGAACCATTGAATTTTGAGCAGCGGGGACGTGACTTTTTCTCGTTCGAGGAGGAACATATCCGCCTCCTGACAAACCGCGGCAATGTCCACGAACCAATCCGCCAACACCGTGGGAATGCTCTGAATTTCCGCCGGCCGGCTGCCTCGCTCCAATTCCAACAGATGCAGCAGTCGCGTTTTGGGATCGGTGAGACACTGGCAGGCGGCGTTCAGCTCGGCGTAATGACGGTTGGCAGCGGCCTTTTCCGCTTCATCGGCTTGGTGGACACGGTCGGGGTGAACATCGGTGGCGCGGGCGAGAAACAGCTGCCGAATCCGGTCGGGGTCCAAGCCGGGGCGGCGGGGTTCGTTAAGCAGGGCAAAATAGTCTGTCACGCCGTGAAACTTTCACCGCAGGAACAACTCGTGGCGGCGTTGGGGTTCTTCACCTTGAAACCGCCGTCCAGAGCGTTGACATAATCCAATTCGCTGCCGGTGACGTAGAGGGCACTCTTGGGATCCACCACGACGCGCACGCCGGCGCTCTCCACCAGAATGTCGCGGCTGGCGGGGCCGTCCTGCAAATCCATTTTATATTGCAATCCCGAGCAACCGCCGCCCACCACCGCCACGCGCAATACGCCGTTGGGGCGGCCCTGTTTGCTGAGCAGGGTGGAGACTTTGAACGCCGCGTTCGCGGTAAGCTTGACCAACCGCTCGTCCCCCTGGCGAAAACTCGGGGCGGCAGTAGTTTTGGTGGTGGTGCTGGCAATCATAAGACTTGGGGAGGTTAATGCCAGAAACCGGTGACGTCAATGGGGAGGGCGGGAAACATCCTGCCACCAAGCTCTCCAAGCAACGGAAACTCCAAAGCCCAATATCCAATCTTTATTTGGCCCGGTCAGTCACCTATGCTGCGCTCCGTGAAACTGATTTCGTGGAACGTTAATGGGCTGCGCGCGGTATTGAAGAAAAATTTTCTTGAATTCCTGGCCACAGAAAACCCGGATATCCTGTGCCTCCAAGAGACCAAATGCACCTCCGAACAGGTGGAGGCAGTGTGGCCGGCCAGCTATTCTGTTTTTTGGAATTCGGCAGTGAAGAAAGGTTACTCTGGCACGGCTATTTTCACCAAGCGCCTGCCGCTCGACGTGGTGCCGCACATTGGCATCGCGGAACATGATAATGAAGGCCGTGTGCTTACGGCGGAATACCCCGATTTTTACCTGGTGAACGTCTACGTGCCCAATTCCCAGCGGGAACTGACCCGACTGCCATACCGCCAGCAATGGGACCGCGATTTTCTCGCCTACCTCAAAAAATTGGAGCAAAAAAAGCCTGTGATCTGGTCCGGCGACCTGAATGTGGCACACACCGAAATCGACCTGGCCAATCCCAAATCCAACCTGAAAAATCATGGATTCACCCCCGAGGAACGCGCGGGCTTCAGTGCCTGCGTGGCGGCGGGATTTGTGGACACTTTCCGTGAATTCGAACGGGGCGGGGGCCATTATACCTGGTGGAGCCCCATGGCGGGCGCCCGGGCCCGAAATGTGGGCTGGCGTATTGATTACTTCCTCATCTCCCAGGTCTTGCGCCCCCGCCTGAAACGCGCCTATATTCTGCCCAAGGTGATGGGTAGCGATCATTGCCCAGTGGTAATTGAGCTCAACTGACCCATTTTCAATATTTCCAAGCGGTCCGAATCACTTTATCCTCCTGTTTTTAATGCCAATTGACCTGTCAAACCTGGTTTATGAATTTAAATCCATCGTGGAGCCCTTGGATTTAACGGAATTTTTCCCGGTTTTACAACCTATGGAAGTCGAGCTCGGTTGCGGTGACGCCTCTTTCCTGGCTGAATATGCCCGCCGCCATCCGGAGATTAATTTTCTCGGGGTGGAACGATTGTTGGGGCGGATCAAAAAACTGGATCGCAAGGGACGGTTGGCCGGGTTGAACAACCTGCGCGGGGTGCGCATTGAATCCGCTTATTTTCTCCAATATTTACTTCCGGCCCAGTGCGCGACCGCGGTACACATTTACTTTCCGGATCCCTGGCCGAAAAAGAAGCACCATCGGCATCGCTTGATCAACACCGACTTTCCGGCGCTGGCTCGACGGGTTTTATTGCCGGGGGGAGTAGTTTATTTGCGGACCGATGACCAGGATTATTTTACACAGATGACCGAGGTTTTTGGTGCCGCGCTGGAATTTACCCGCGTTTCGACGCCTAATGAGCTGGCCGAAGTGTTAACCGATTTTGAACGCGGGTTTCATGCCCAAGGCATTCCCACGCTGGCCGCGGCGTATCGCAGCCCTTGACTGGAAAGCGGAAATTAAACGTCAATCACCGGGCCATCACCGGGACCGGATTTTCCGGGCGGCGGTGGCGGCGGCCGGCGCTGCACGGCAACTTTGGTGCCGCCGGTCATGATGTTGAGTGACACCGAAACGATGCCAATGACAATTGCCGCGAGAAAGGCCGCCCAAAAATTTTCAACATGGAAATAACCGGGCGGCAAGAGCCACGAGACCAGGCGGAGCAGCAAGGCATTGATTACCAACGTGAACAGGCCGAGAGTAAAAATCAGTAAGGGCAGGGCCAGTAGCATCAAAATGGGTCGGATAAACGCATTGAGAATGCCCAAGGCGAGCGCGGTCATGATCGGGGCGGAGTAGGGACTCGCAGTGCTGATACTGATGCCGGGCACAATCTTGACGGCCAGCAGCACCGCGAGGGTGTTGATGGCCCAGCTTTTGAGAAAGCGCAGTGTGCGTTGCTTGTCACTATTCATTTCGATCCCGAATACAGGCAGGTAGCATGGCCCAGCCTGCCTTAAATAACAAGGTGTGATTTTTGGTGCCAGCCAATCGGCCGCAGTTTGGCAGGGCTCATGATGGAAACTTTTACTGGCCATTGGGTTCCGGACAGCTTAGAAATGGTTTGGTTGCAAACATAACTCCCATATGAAACGAATCATTGCGGCAGTTTTGGTTTTTGGCTGGTGCCTGGTTTCAGCTTGGGCGGAATCCCTCGTTGCCGAAGGGGCGAAGTTGGAAAAACTGGGCGATGGTTTCGACTTCACTGAGGGGGCCACCGCCGACAAGCAAGGGAATGTGTTTTTTACGGACCAGCCCAATAACCGCATCTTGGAATGGAGCATCGACGGCAAGCTTTCCACCTTCCTGCAACCGGCCGGCCGGGCCAATGGGATGTATTTTGATGCTCATGGCAATCTCATTGTCTGCGCCGAAGAGCATAACGAGCTGTGGTCCATTACCCCGGATAAAGCCATCACCAAACTAGTAATTGATTACCAAGGCAAGGCGCTGCATGGGCCCAACGATGTTTGGGTGGCACCTAATGGCGGGATTTATTTTACCGATCCGTTTTACGAGCGGACATGGACGGACACCAATCGGCTCAAATATAATGGAGAATGGGTTTTCTACCTGTCGCCGGATCATCAGGTGCTCAAGCCAGTGATTCAAGATTTTCACAAACCGAATGGCATCACCGGCTCACCAGATGGCACGAACTTGTTTGCCACGGACATCAATGGCAACCGGACCTGGCGTTATGACATCCTGCCCGGTGGCTCGCTGACGAACAAATCACTCCTTTGCAGCCAGGGTTGCGATGGGATGACGATGGATCAAGCAGGAAATTGTTATCTGGCAGGTCGCGGCGTGACTATCTATTCCCCTAATGGCAAACGTTTGGAGCATATTGATGTTCCCGAACCTTGGACGGCCAACTTGAGCTTTGGTGGAGCCGACCACAAAACCCTCTGCATCACCGCCAGCAAATGTATTTACTCCATTCGAATGCGGGTGAAGGGGGGGAATCCCGCTAAATAAGGCATGGCTTTCCGCGGCTGCAGGATTATTGCCCAGGGGTTTGCGCGATCAACTGGATGGCCTCAGCGGTCAGGCTGGTGATTTTCGCCCAGTTTTTTTCCGCCACCAGTTTGCGTTCCGCCATCCACGAACCGCCAATCGCCGCTACTTGGGGAATCGCCAGATAATTCGGCAGGTTGGCGGCCGTAATACCGCCGGTTGGGACGAACTTCACACCCGTATGGCCGAAGGGTCCGGCCAGAGATTTCAACATGTTCACCCCTCCCGCTGCCTCGGCGGGGAAAAATTTCAAGTGCCTGGCGCCCAGTTCCAACGCCCGCATCACTTCGGTGGGGGTGATGACGCCCGGGAACAGCGGAAATTGATGGTCCTGCGCCGCTTGCAGCACGGCGTCACTTAAGCCGGGCGAGACGCCGAATTGTGCGCCTGCGTCAATGGCCTGCTTGACCTGATCGGCTGTGAGCAAGGTGCCTGCCCCAACCAGCGCGGCTGGCAAAGCCTGCCGGATATGCTTAATGGCGGCGGCCGCGCCCGCCGTGCGAAAGGTGACTTCGATCACCGGCAAGCCGCCGGCCATGAGGGCTTCGGTCAGCGGCACGCCATCCTCGGCCCGGTCAATCACCGCCACACAAATCAATCGTTGCTTGAGAAAAATTGCAGTATCCATAAGCGATGTCCCATATTACACCTTCCCGCCGGCTAGTGAACACGAAATAATTTCACCGGGTGGGGGGGCGAATTGAGCCAAAAGTATTGTTACCCGCGCGGGGGTGTGCGAGTGGGTAAAAGGATACGTTGTGACAGAAGTGGGTGTTACCGTGGCGGGCATGGATAAAACGATGAGTCACGAGACAC
>CAIZWI010000290.1 GCA_903936645.1 uncultured Verrucomicrobia subdivision 3 bacterium | reverse complement strand
TTGAGCAGGGGTGTGAATGGCTTCATGAATTGATCAAGACGTTTTTTGGTGGAGTTGAGGGGGATCGAACCCCTGACCTTCTCATTGCGAACGAGACGCTCTACCAACTGAGCTACAACCCCATCCACCTAAATATTAGCAATTTATCAGTTTAAAAAAACTTTCTAAATTGTCCTCCAAACCGGCTGCCCAACTTGAACTAGGACAACGTTAAAACGCCGCCCGTCAAACCGGGTTGTTGTGTCGAGTTGCCGGGATGCCCCGTCAGGTCTCGTTAACATAGAAAGCTTACGTTGTTTCTCCTTCCGGTGGCAAGACAAAATGAACTGGTTTGCCGCCGCCCCTGCAACCCCGCGCCCAAGGGATTAAAAAGGCGATTGGCGGTATCAACGTAGCGGTCGAGGCTTGCGTTTCAGCATTACAGCGGCCGGCGATACCCTAGTTCCGCCCCCCCGCTTACGTGCATGATATGGCCGGTGACAAAGCGCGCCTTGTCGGATAGCAGATAGACGCAGGCGTCTGCGATGGCGTCGCCCTCGGGACAATAGCCCAGCGGATGAATTTCGTTGAGATAGCGCTCGGTCGTGGCGGGCTGCGGTTGTTCCGCGCACCACTGGCGCAGCATGGGGGTCCACGTGCCCGCCGGGCACACCGCGTTCACACGAATCCCATGCCGGGCATAATCCAAGGCCATGGACTTCGTCAGCGTGTTCATACCGCCCTTGGTCGCAGTGTAGGCGGCGTGGATCTCCTGGCCGATGACCCCGACCAGCGAGGAGGTGTTTAAAATGGTGCCCCGACTGGCCTGAAGGGCGGTGAAGGCGTGGCGCGTCGTGTGGAGGACACTTTTTAAATTAATGTTAAACAGGTCATCCCACTCGGCATCCGTGGTTTCGTGAATGGCTTTCGCGGGTGTGCCGATGCCCGCATTGTTGTGAACGGCATCCAGGCGGCCATAATGCGCCAGACTATTGGCAATCGCGTCCTGCACCTCGCGGTCACGGGAAACGTCGCAGGCGAAGCCAAGGTGTTCCGGGCCAAGGGTGGCGACGGCTTGGGCCACCGCCTCCGCGCCGCGGGCCACTATGATCACTTTCGCGCCCTCGGCAGCGTACGCCCGGGCACAATCCCAGCCAATCCCCGTGGAACCGCCCGTGAGAAATATGACTTTGTCTTTCAGTTGCATAAAATTGGAGTTGCTTTGGCCCGGGTTTAGTAGACGCCTTCGTAAGTGCCGGATTTTAAGTGGGTCACCCAGCGAGACCCTTCCCGGGAGCCGTTAACCACCTGGCCATTCAGGGTTGCCTGCGCCCGGTCAGGCTGGGCGGGCAGGGCCAGCCGCGCGACGGTGCCCGCTGGGATTCGCAGGCTAAAGTGCAGCCCCCCATTGGTTCGGTTCCAGGTCACCGGCACCGGCCCAAACTCCGTCACCACCCGCCCTTCCGCGTGCGTTAAGTCGGCCAGATGGGGTTCGATGATGATTTGGTGCTCCCACACCGGGGCTTCCCGCCGCACGCCCAGCACATAAGCGCTTAAAAAGTAACCGGGCACGATGCCATAACAATGCACTTTGGAGCCGCCACCAATCGATTCCCACGTGGTCTGCCACGGCGAGGCCACCATTCCCTGCCAGCCCCGCCGGATGCGATCCAGCACGATTTGGTCGTCCTCAGGCTGGTCCTGGCGGTACAGAATCTTGAAGTAATAATAATTGGCCATGACCTGTCTGATTTGCTGTTCGTGCTGCAGCGTCCATTGCACCACGCGCTCCTGCCGTTCGGGCGGCACCAAGCCGCGTTCCAACGCGAAGAGATTGGCGTGGAGCGTTGGCTCCGTCCGGCCATCGATGGATTTCAGGTTGATGGTTTTTTTGAAACGCCGGTCGGCCGGCAGCACTTCCGGGGTGCCCACCGCCGAGTAATAGGCCCCGGCCGTATCATTCCAGAGCAGGCGGTTGAAGTCGCTTCGCAGTTTTTCGGCGGCCGCGCGCCACTGGGTGGCCGCCGGCCGGTTGCCAATCTCACCCGCCAGCCAGGCTCCGTTGGCAAAGGCCCGCTGGAAAAAAGCGTTGTTGGCCGCGCCTTCGCACGTGGCATAGCTCATCGGATTGTCCCAGGCAATCCACTCGCGGGCGCTCACCAGGCCATCGGCCGTCCGATGGCTGGCAAACCATTCGAGCAACCGTTGGCAATAAGGCCACAGTTCGCGGATCAGTTCCTTGTCCCCCGTGGCCTCGTAATAAGTGCGCAGTCCATCCACCCAGTCACAGGCGCGATCCTCCATGCGGGTATGAATATCCAGCAATTCCGAGCAGGTGCGCGCCCGCAACATGCCATCCGGTTCCTGGGTCAAAGCCACGCGGCGCAGCATGTTTGCAAATAACCGGGGATCGCCCCATAGCTCGTTTCCGTTGGTGCCCGGCCCGGCCATCATCACCCGGGTGGCGTCAAACATCGGCGGGTCGCAATCCATCCACTCGGAGCGTTCCCGATCGGCGCAATCCGTATAAGCATCCTCACTTAATAATTCCAAGGACCGCGCGGTAAGCTGCCACACTTGGTCCAGAAAGGGATCGCTGCTGGTAAACGAACCCACCCGGTCAAACGGGTAAAGTACTTCCACCAAACGGGCTTGCAACTGGGATACCCGGCCGGCGGTGACCTGCACCCGGAGCTGGCTCATGGCGAAGGTGTCGCCGCCGACCCAGCGCTGCGCACCCGGCCGGCAACGATAAACACTCGGCACCCCATGATGCTGCTCCGGCAACTCCGGGGTGACCACCAGTTTGGTGCCCGCCTCGGCGGTCAGATCCAGCACCCAATAGGCTTGGACAATGCGCGGACAAACCAGGGTGAGGGTCGCACCATTGGTCAATGGCCCGCCCTGCCACGTCGGGTGGTTGGAAAACGCCACGTCGCTTTCCCGTAACCGGGGAATGGTGCGGGGAGCTAATATCGGCCAGTGCTCGCCATCCTCGGTTTCCACCCGCTGCGCCGGGGGCAGGCTGGCATCGTCGAATTCACTCGCCCGCCACTCTCCCGGCGAGGCTTGCGCGTCGTAGCTTTCGGGAATGGAGGAGTAGGAATGAGCGAGGGGCGGGCCATACCCGGTCTCGGCGAACCCGCGCCACGCGGCATCGGTGTCCAGATGGCCCTGCGTTTGGTCCACCAGGACCCAATCTAGCCGGGCGGTAAAACCCGGTTCATGCCGGCGGAACCGGCTGAGGGTTTGGGCGGTGGACAATGGATTCACTCCCGGCCAGTCCCGGTGAACCAATACCGCCAGCACGTTCCGGCCCGCGTGCAGATGGGAAGTTATCTCCCAAGTATCATACTCGGGCCGCCGGTTTTCAAACCGGTTGGGTCCCCGGCCGATATACTCCCCGTTCACAAACAATTGATAACGGGTATAGGCAAACAGGTGCAATTGGGCCGCCTGCGGCGCGGCGGCCAAATCAAAGGATCGCCGAAACCCGGCGTGCAACGTTTCATTCGTGGACCGCTGGTCCGGTTGGGTCCAGATAAAGGAGCGCTGGAGTGCCGCCCCAATGGGGTCCGCTCCACCCGCCCGGGCATTGCCGGTCAGCAATATCAAGGCCAGGAGGCCCCGCCAGACCCAGGGTGCTTTGGCGCTCATGCTCAAGCTCAGGGTTGCCACTGGATTTTAAATGTCACCGCCTGCTTCCCCGGCCATTCCGCCGGCGGCTGAATCGTCAGTCCCGTGGCCGCCTGTTGCCACGCCAGTTTTTCCGGGCTGCCTAACAGGCGAATCGACGCAATGTTTCCCGCCGCAGTTCCCAGGCTTTGGATCGTCACCGCCCCCGTGGGCTTTGCCAGGACTACCGCGTATAAAGCCCCGTCATGGGTGGTGAACCGGATATCTTGGGCGGTAAACTGACGGTCCGCATTTTCACTAAAGCCGCCGGATTTGGCCTGCTTGGTTGGCCCCTCCCCATAGATCGTCCACGGCCGGGTGCCATAGATGGCCTCCCCATTGACCTTGAGCCAGTCACCGAGGCCGAGCAAGCGTTCCCGGGAACCTTCCGGAATCGTCCCATCGGCCGCCGGGCCGACGTCCAGCAGCAGGCAGCCGTTTTTGGACACAATGTCCACCAGCACCGCCACCAACTCATCCACCGATTTAAATTTCTCGGATTTCTGGTTGAACCACGGTCCCACCGCCGTGTCGGTCAGCCAGGGAAAGGGTACCAACCGGTCTTCCCGGCCGCGCTCAAAATCCAGGATGCTCGTTTGTTCATGAATGGTTGGTGATTTTTGGCAGACCCCGATGGTGCGCCCATTTTGCGCCGCCCAATTGTACGCGGTGGCAAACAGTTTCTGTTCATAGTCTGGTTTGATCACCGCGAAAAACTCAAAATCGAACCAGATCAGGTCGGGTTGATATTTGGTTAGTACTTCATCCACCATGGCCAGCCAGGTGTCTTGAAAATGCCGGCTGGGCGCTGCATGGGGCGAGTGGACTTCCGTGTAGAGACTGGCGAACTGCGGATCCGCGCCGTCGTATTTGAACGCGGGCTCAAAGTACCGCCAGGCATAGCCATGGTGAAACGTGGTGATGAATTTCATCCCGTGACCGCGAATGGCCCGCGCCAGCTCCCCCGTGATGTCGCGATGCGGCCCCATGGCCACGCTGTTCCAGGGCGTGACTTGGGAGTCCCACATGGCAAAATTATCGTGGTGCACCGCCACCGGCCCGGCAAATTTTGCCCCCGCCCGCGCGAACAAATCCGCCCACGCTTCGGCGTCAAAATGAGGTGCCGTAAACTTCGGGATCATGTCCTTGTAACCCACCTGGTGCTGGTCCCCATATTTTTGCTGATGGTAACGAAAGGTGGGACTGTTCGTCTTATACATGGAATTGCCGTACCATTGCCCGCCATCCGGCCCATCCTCCGCCCCCACAGTGACGGGGCCCCAGTGGGTGTAAATGCCGAACTTGGCATCGCGAAACCATTCGGGATCCTGATGCGCCTTGAGCGAAGCCCAGTTGGGCTGAAACGGTCCGCGCGCAATCGTTTCGTCGATGTGCTGCAACACCGCCGTCCGGGCCGCTTCATTCACCTGCACGGCCTCCGCGCCCGCCACGCCTCCCGCCAGGACCATCAGGGCGAGTATTTTGGTGATGGTTTTCATGCCCGGTTGATTTCTTCCAGCGCCCGGCGGTTCGGGGTCATGCCGGCCCCGGGTGTTTCCGGGGCGACATAGTAGCCGTCCACAATTTTGGCCGGCGTTTCCATCCAGTCCCGCAGCCAGGGAATGTATTCCAGCAGCGCGCAGGCCGGGTGGGCGAAGCACAGATGCTGGTGCACCTGGCACATGTCCCCCACATGCGGCACCACCGGCAGGCTGTAGCACCGGGCCAAATCCGCCACCTGCCAGAATTCCGTGATCCCCGCCAGCCGCACCACGTCGGGCTGCACATAGTGCACGGCGCCGGCATGTATGAAGTCGCGGAAGTGCGACGCAGTGTATAACTGTTCCCCCAGCGCAATCGGGGTCGCAATGGTCTCGGCGAGGCGGCGATGCCCCTCCACATCGTCGAAATAGATGGGCTCCTCTATCCAAACGATGTCAAAATCTTGCAACCGGCTGCCGGTTTGAATGGCCTGCGGCAGGCTCCAGCGGCCATTCACATCCGTCATAATGCGGATATCCGGCCCCAGGGCCTGGCGCACGGCCTCCACCCGGCGCAAATCCTCCCGGGGATTTGGCCCGCCGATTTTAAGCTTCACCGCCCGGTAGCCGCCTTCCTCCACGAGGCGCTTGCAATCAGCGACGACGGTTTCCAGCGGCCAGTTCAACCAGCCTCCATCGGTGTTGTACGCCTCCACTTTTTTGTTTGCCGAGCCCCCCAGCAATTTCCATAAGGGCACGCCTGCCTCCTTGGCCTTTAAATCCCAGAGCGCAATGTCGATCGCCCCGAGCGCCAGATGGGTGATGCCCGCCCGACCCACCCAGTAAATTTCCGCCTGCTTGTGCAGCTTTTCCCAGAGGGCCAGCACCTCGCGCGGATCCTCGCCCAGCAGCAAGGGGCCAAAGCTGTGGAGAATGCAGTCGACGATCAGCCGGTCCGTGGCCAGATGCGCATGAGTGCCGGAAAAGCCATAACCCACATGCCCGGTGTCGGTATGAATGGCGACGCCCGGCGCGCCCCAGTGGGAGAGTTTGTGGGTGCTGTCAGCGATGCCGCCCCGGGTCACCGGCGCGTGCAAGATGATGGGCTCAAGTTGGGTGATCTTCATGTGATGGAGTTGGTTTTTAAATGGAGTCGAAATGAATCATGGCTTTAACCAGCCCGGGTTGATGGTGAATGCCCGGCAGTTTTTCCGCAGTCTCGGCAAATCCAAAGCGGTGTGTGATCAGTGGCATTACCTCCACCCGTCCGGCCTGCAGGGACCGGATGACTTCCTGAAACGTGCCGGTCAACCCGGCGCGACTGGCCAGCAGAGTTAATTCACGCCGGTGAAAATGGGGGTCGTCAAACGCCAGTTCGCCAAGGAACAATCCCAAAAACACGATGCGACCGCCATGCTCGGCCAGGTGAAAGGAACTGCGCATCGAAGCCGGGTTGCCCGTGGCGTCGATGACCACCGTCGGTAACTGGCCAAAATGGTGTCGCAAGGCCGGCTCCAGTCCTTCCCCGGGCGGAAACCCGGTGCCGAGTTGCATGGTTTCACAGGCAAACGCCAGCCGGTCCGCTTGTGGATCCACGCACGCCAGCCGGGCGCCCGCCGCCCGGGCAAAAATGGCCGCTGCCAGGCCAATCGGCCCCATGCCTAAAATAACCACCGGTTCGCCCGCCCGCAACGCCGCCCGCTCCACCCCGTGCGCCCCGATCACCAGCGGTTCCACCAGCGCAATCTGGTCCGGTTGCAGAGCACCGCCCGGGTGTAACTTGTCAGCCGGCACGGTGATCAGCGGGGCATGCCCGCCATCCAGATGCACTCCCAGCACTCGTAACTGCTGGCAACAATTGGTTTTGCCCGCGCGGCAGGCCGGGCAATGCCCGCAAAAATAATAGGGTTCCACCGCGCATAAATCCCCCGTTTGCAGTCTGCCCCCGGGCGCGGACACCACTTCCACACACAACTCGTGGCCCAGCCGGCGTGGATAACTGAAGAATGGCTGGCGGCCGGCCAGGGCATGGATATCCGTGCCACACACCCCGCACCGGCGCACGCGGGCCAATACCTCGCCCGGGCCGGGTACGGGCTCGGGCACCTCGCTCCACAGGAGGCTTCCAGGTTGGGACAGGACCAGGGTTTGCATGTCAGTCAACTATCGGGGCTTTATTTGCCCCGGGGGGGATGCCCTTTGACATTGGGCAGATATTCATGCAGGGCCGCCTGCTTGCCCGTGGGCACCAGTTCATCCCACGCCAGCAACGGCTGGATGTTTCCGACCGGAGCCGCCGTGCGGAAGCGCAGTGTGATAATCTGTTGCGGCCGGACCGGAAACTCATAAGCCGGCCCGCCCGCAAGGGGCAGGGGGTGCCCGCCCGTGAGGTCCGTCAGGGCGGCGGACTGGTGTGGCAGGTTCAAGGTTACCCGCGCCGTGCCGGCCTGTCCGAGCACCTCAACCGCCCGCACTTCGATGTCGGCCCCGTCACGTCGCATGGCCTCCACAATCAGGTTGGCGGACGTTTCCAAGAAGGACTGCGGCGGCATGGCCTGGCAATCCGTGACTGCTGTGACCGGACTATTATACTCCCAGGCCGTTTGTGGTACCCGGGCGGCCGGCCAGTCTGCGTCGTGCGCCACCAACGCATACTCGAAATGGTGCTTGCCCCGGCCACTCAACCAGGCATTGGTGTAGCCGTAATATTTGTCGGTGGCGTTGAGTAAATAAATCACGGGGGTGTTGGTGTCGAGTTCACGTCCCGGGACTCCGCGGTCCAGCAGGGCCACGCCGCCCCGGCCGGGGGTGGCATAATCACTCCAGCGCACGGCGGGCACAATCCCCGCAATCGTGCCGTCATCCCGGGAAAAGCCAAACGGTATGCCCCGCCGGACTTCGGTCGACGTCTGGGCCAGCGGAAACTCCGCCAGCACCACCGTCAGGTTGGGAATGTCATTCAGTTCGGTCGCAAATTCAATGCGCGGGGAATGTTTGAAAAATCGCGTGACCCGCCGGAGCTGGCCGCCGCCGAGAAACGTGGACTCAGCCGATACGGTGAGGGCGACCGGCCCTTCCGTCACGGTCAATGTCACCGGGAAATCACTGGACGCCGCGAGTCGTTTTCGTCGCGGCCGGGCATCCGTAAAATCACCCGGGTCCCAGCCACGGGGGGCATGGTGTTGCTCGGCCACGATTTCATTGGCCGGGCCGCCCAGCATCTCGCGACCCGAGGGTTTGGCCCGCAAACTGACCAATGCTCCGGTCACCCGGTCCACTTTGGCGCGATAGAAGGGGGTCTCCACCACTGCCGGCAGGGCGATCTTGCGGGGCGCCTTCGCCGCGTGCGCTTTGAGTTTTAGGCTGGTGACCCCGCTGGCGGGCACCGACAACTCACACCAGGTGGTGCCCGCATCGCCGGCCTCGGCCTTCACCCCCGCCAGGCTGTTACCGGGTGGCAGGGTCACCTGCACCGGGCCGGTGCGGGCCCAATTGGCCGCATTGAACAACGTCACCGCGGTTCCCGGCCCGGCCAGATCGTGCGCGGCGTCGGTCAGGGTGGTGCCACTCTGATTTTGGACCCAGGTAAAACGATCCTGCACATCCCAGGATTTTTCATCCGCAAACACCATGCCACCGGCGGAACCCCACAAGGTGTTCCGGTCCATGTTCAACAGCATTTGCAGCCAGGCCTGATACAGCGGTTGCACGGGATAGGCATAATCCTTGCCGACACTCGCAATCGTGGCCAGCATTTCGGCCGACTGCAACGCGTGCTCGTCGCGCCGGTACCATGCCTTGACCAGCGGATTTTCAATCCAGAAAGAATCAAAGGTGTAGCTGGTGCCCGTGCGTAACACCGGCAACTCGATCCGGCCGGCCTTTACGCCCGCCAGCAAGGTGTCCACATACGGCGAAAGTCCCGTGTAACGAATGTCGCAATCTGGCCGGAAGCTCTTCCACGCTGCGAGAAATTCCGCCGGATTCTCCCGGCGGGCCGGGGCCAGGGAATAATCGCCGTCCCCCCCCAGTATCAAAACCGGCGCCCCCGTGGGCGTGGCGGGAAGTTTTGCGGAAATCACTCGTTCGGCGGCCTTCAATAAATTGGTCGTCACTGGTCCGCGGGCGGCATAGGCCCCGCCCAGATTTTCGGAATAATGACCGGGTACCAGGGTAAGCATCCGGGAGCCGTCCGGCGACTCCGACCAGAATGCGCTTTTCCCGGCCCGGTTGCACCGGGTGTAAACCATGGCATCCAGCCCCAGCAACGCACAGATCTGCGGCATTTGCACATGCGTGCCGCACACGTCAATCGCCCAGCAATAACGCGGCCGCACCCCCATGACGGCTTCTTGCCAGCGCAAACCTTCCACCCCCATCCGCGCCAGGGCCTCCCCCCCGGAGAGATTGATCGTTGGTTCCAAAAAGAAGGCATTCACCAATTCCACCCGGCCCTCGCGGACACGTTGTTGCAACTCCGCGAACCGTTCGGGTTGAAAGTTTTTTATGGCGATTTGATTATTGCATTCGGACAGGACAAAATTGTAATGAGTGTCGTCGCGGACCCGGTCCAGGTGGTTCAGATACGAATTCGCGCAGTAATTCCGCTCCACCGACCAGTTGGCCAGCCAGCCGCAACTGGCCGGATGAAAATTCGGCACCACAAACACCTGTGCCGGCAGTGCCGGGGCCGGTGTTTGCGCCATGACCTCGGCCGTCACGAGCACCGAGGCCAGCGCGCCCAGATAAAGTGTCAGCGAAGTGATTTTCATGGCAGATGGAAAACCTCCCTGGCATCACTCCAGATTTTGCCCCGGGCGGCCGCCTCGGGCAAAGGCTGCTGGCACGGATCCGTCTCCTTCCACCAACGCTGGGTTTCCGGGTCGGCGGCCATCAGCTGCATGTCGGCCTCAAAGTTGGTGCCAGTATATTCCAGATAGGAGAAGAGATACACCTGGCCATTAATTTCGCGCTCGTAGATCGAATAATTTTGAATATGGCAGGCCTTGATCCGCTGGCTCACCGCCGGCCACGGGTGCGCGTGCAAATATTCATAACGCTCCACCTTTTCCGGTTTCAGGCCGGTGACCCAGGCATAGCGTGTAATTTTGGTCGACGGGCCGGTGGCGCAACCACTGAGCAGCACCAAGGCCAGCAGGGGCAGCATTAAGATACGGATTGGTTTCATGGGAAGTTTGTCGGTTAGCGGAATGCGTAATACAGGGCGCACATAAAGATAAAGACCAGCGCCGCCAAAAATTTGTAATTGGCCAGCCCCGGCCAGCCGGGGGATTTCAAAGCGTCCAGCGGGTTCGCCCAATATAACCGTTGCGGATCTTCCGCCGCCAGTTTCGGCCTCGCCAGGGTGAGCACCAATTGCAAAACAATGCAAAAAACGAGCAGGTAAAACGCCATCAACATAAACGGCGTGCGATAGATGAGGCTCGGAATCCAGCCAAAGCTCCCGGGTTGCCAGACATGCAGCGTCTTGCCGGTGAACACCAGCGCCCCGGTCAGCGAGCCAATCCACATCGTCCATTTAGCGCTAAACGCCGAGGCCCGCGGCCAGAAAACCCCCAGCGCAAACACACACGAAACCGGGGGGGCAATGTGGGCGATGATGTCGTTAATTCCGGCAAAGATGCTCTTGTAATTGTCCAGCAACGGCACCATCCCAATACCCAGCAGAAAGGCCGCCAGCGAGGCCAGCCGGCCAATCAACACCAGCCGGTGTTCCGGGGTGGCCGGACGAAAGCGCCGGTACAAATCATAGCTGAACAAGGTCGCAATGGAATTCGCCGCGCTCGCGAGATTACCCATGAGGGCCGCCATGAGTGCGGCTGCCATGACGCCAAACAGGCCGACCGGCATCAGGCTTTTGATCATCAACCCATAAGTTTCCTTCGAGGTCATCAGGGTCACATTAGGCGGCAGCACCAGTTTGCTGGCCTCCAGGCCGGTCATCAAAGTGAGTGGCTTGCCGTCATTGGCCAGTTCCTTGGTCAAGTCCAGCGGCGGGTCGCCGGCTGCCAGCGTGATTTGCCGGGGCTGTCCCGCCAGCACCGCCCCGCTTAATTCCAATTGATATGGCTGACCCGGCTGGCCCGCCGCCGGGGCCACCGCTTCGCTCCGCACCCGTAATTGCGCCATGCCCTCCAGTCGTCCACCCTGGATCATCGTGAGAAATAACAGCCCGGGCAGGATAAACACAAACACCGGAAACACTTTGAGCAATCCGCAAAACAACGGCCCCGTCCGGGCATGGTTTTCGCTCTTCGCCCCCAGCACGCGCTGCACAATCGTCTGGTCCGCGCACCAATACCAAATGCTCAAGGCAGGATATCCCAGCAGCACGGCATACCACGGCAAGCCCGGCTCATCGGCCGGTGACCGCAGCAGGGTGAGTTTGACCGTCTCGCCGCTCGCGTGCAATTGCTCGGTCAGGCCATGCCAGCCCCCCGCCTTGTGGTAAGCCAGCGCAGTAATGATGATGGAGCCAGTCAGCAAAATCACCGCCTGAATGGTCTCCGTCAGCACCACGGCTGAGAGTCCGCCCAGAATCGTATAAACCGCCGTCAGCGTGGTCAGCGTTAAGATGCAGACCCATTTATCGATGCCGAAAACCCCGTGCAGCACCAGCCAGCCGGTGGACAGCGGAAACGCAATATTGAAGATGATCGCCGTCAGCATGGACAATCCCGCCAGCCAGTCCCGGCAGGCCGTGCAATATCTTTTCTCCAGAAAATCCGGCAGGGTCGCCACTTTGGCCCGCATGTAAAACGGTACAAAAAACAGACTCAGCACAATCAACGTATAGGCCGCCAGCCATTCAAAATTCCCCATCAGCAATCCGGAATCATACCCCGCCTGGGCCAGGCTGACCAGATGCACGCAGGAAATGTTCGTGGCAAACAAGGCCAGTCCGATGGCGGACCAGCTCAGGGTGTTGCCCGCCAGAAAATAACTGCCCGCCTCACCACCCTGGCGTTTGCGCAATCCCGCCCACACCCCGGCCCCAACAATGCCCGCCAGGTACGCAACGATAATGATCAGGTCGATGAGGCTGATACTTTTCATGGTTGCTTGGCCACCAGTTCAATTTCCGACAGGGTCGGGCCTTCCGTGGCATCCAGAATGTTCAGCCGGAACTCCCGGGCCTGCACCGGGTTGAAATCCATCGCGTACTTGGCGCCCAGGTGCGTGCCGCTCACGATCGTCTTCCACGCCTCGCCGGCCCGGTACTGGAACTCAAACTGCGTGACCCGGTTGGTGTAAGGCTCCGCTTCGTGAATTCGCACCCCGGTGACCAGCTTCACCGCGCCCAGATCGGCCTGGATCCAGGCCTGCTTCGTGCCTTCAGCTGTTGCCCAGCGTGTGTTCTTGTCATGGTCAAACGCCTGTTGCGGACCATAATCATTGTCATCCCCGTGATACACGTTCGACGCGCTCGCTTTAATTTCGGCTTCGGCCGAGAGCACGGGCAGGCTCATGGCCTGCCGGTCTAGGGTTAATTTTACAATGGTGTCCACCGGTTCCAGTGCCGCCACTGGAATCTGAATCGTCAACCGGCCTTCGTTTTGCTGCCATTTCACCGGCTGGCC
>CAIZWI010000289.1 GCA_903936645.1 uncultured Verrucomicrobia subdivision 3 bacterium | reverse complement strand
CCAAGACGAAGCGGGGGTAGTGGGTGGGTTTGACGCCTCGCCGAGGGAGGGGAATGATCCGCGAATTGCGCGAATTGACGCGAATTATTTGGGATGCCCATGGTGCCTCTCGACGCGTAACCTTGGGCTGGTTGGCGCATCCCAGCGATATTCCTTGATGTACTTCCAGATTGGGTGCGACGGTTTAGCGGCTCCACGTGGAAAGCCGGGGGGCGGGTAGGTTTGACGCCTGGCCGAGGGAGGGGAATGATCCGCGAATTGCGCGAATTGACGCGAATTATTTGGGATGCACATGGTGCTTCTCGACGCGCAACCTTGGGCTGGTTGGCGCATCCCTACGGTATTCCTTGATGTAGTGCCAGATTGGGTGCGAGGGTTTAGCGGCTCCACGCGGAAAGACGGGGTGAGGGTGGGTTTGCCTCCTGTCCGAGGGAGAGGGAATGATCCGCTAATTGCGCGAATTGACGCGAATTATTTGGGATGCGCATGGTGCCTCTTGACGCGCAACCTTGGGTTGACTGGTTGGCGCTTCCCCGCGGTATTCCTTGATGTACTTCCAGACTGGGCGGAGCGTTTACCAGATATTACCAATCCCCCTTGATAAAAAATCGGAGCAATTAATTACATACCCACATGGGAAGCTGACCATGCGGGTTTATGCATGAAACTGTTCAATGGCCGGGTCGGTGAGTCAAATGCAAGCCGGTTGAGGCGGTGGGAGTGGCTATAGGTTTGCGCCAGGGCTAACGATGACGTGCGGACCTTGGCAGGCGGGGGGAGGCACGTTGCAGCGATCACGACGAGTGGCAGATGGGGGTACACCGGCTGGTTTTCCGCGGCCAGGCCGGACCAGAGGAGGGTAAATGGGCGCGCACGCTTGGGAAACCGGCTGGGGGGGTTACATTTCAAAATTCTTCAAATGGGCCAGGCCCCAGCGGAGGGGGACCCAACCGACGAGCAGGGAGAGGAGGACGAAGCCAGCGATGCTGGCGGCGGACCAGGCCATGCTGGGGTGCAGTCCGCCGGCGCCGACCACGATGAGGCCCAGGGAGGCGAGGATGTAGACGGAGCTCAGCACAAAGCACAAGGTGCCGCCAAAGCCGCTGACGATTTTATTGGGGTTGGTTTCCTTGAGGTTGGGATAGAGCACGCCGAGGCCCACGGCCAGGCCATTGAGGCTGAAGGACATCACGGTGACGACGGCGCCGAAGAACACGATGCGGTCCCAGGTCATGTTCAGCAGGCAGCAGGACAGGGTGATGAGGCCGAGGGTAATGATGAGGGACATGACGCTGGCCAGCCAGAATTTGGTGGTGACGACGCGGCCGAGGCCCATGGGGGCCAGCCCAATGATCCACATGCGGCGGCCTTCCAGGGAAAATTGGGGGAAGACGAACCGGGTGGTGACGGAGGCGAGGTTGAAGGCGCAGGCCCCGAGGTTTAAAAAGGCGACCATGTTGATCCAGAAGGGGCTGCTGAGCTGGTGGGTGAAGTTGCGGAGGTTGATGATGTAGACGGCGAGCAGGCCGAAGAACATGACGGACTGGCCCCACTGGGTGGTGTCGCGCCAGAACATTTGCATGTCCTTGACGGCGAGGGCGCGGGTGTCGCGCGGCAACCAAAAGAGGCAGGCGAAGCAGCGTTCCAGCAGGCGGCCCTGGCCGGGGCGTGGGCGCGTCGAGAAGAGATTGAATTGGAACCCGTTGCTGCCGGCGCGGCTTTGGACGGCGGAGGCGGTGTCGTAAAACAAATTCCCAAAGCGGGTAAAGGCGAGGCAGCCAAAAAACAGGGTGTGGCTGAGGAGCACGAGGGCAAAGAACAGGGCATTGCGGAAGATGCCCTCGGCCCATTGCAGGACGGCGGTGGACAGCCAGTAGCTGGGTAAAAACGGGAACAGGGTGAACCGGGTTTTGGACAGCAATTGATCGAGGGCCTCCAGCGTGCGTTTATCGAGCAGTTCATCGGTGGCGGCCTGGGTTTTCCACCAGACAGCGATGAACAGGAGCACGACGGCGGTGAGGATGACGGTCACTTGAAAACTGCGCCGGTCTAAAAACCGGCCGATGATGATGGCCAGCCAGGCCCCGAGCACGGAGGGCAGCACGATGAACAGGGCGATCAAGCCAACGGTGAGCAGGTAAAAATGCCAGGGGGCGTTGCGGACGAGGCCGAAGGCGGCGAGCAGGGGGGCGATGAGGAACAGGAACGCCCAGGAGGCGAGCAGGGTGGATTCGATGAGCTTCCAGCGGAAAATCGTCTGGTTGGTGACGGGCAGGGACAGGAGAAAGGCGGTCTCCCGGTTGCGGAACAAATTGGTGTAGCTGATGATGAGGTTGCTCAGCAGCAGCAGGGCAAACAGGAAGGCGAAGAGCACATACAGGAGCCGTTCCGTGAGCACGGCGCCCAGGCCGGGGAAGCCGGCGATGAATTTCAGGCCGTGGAAAAACAATTCGAACGAGAGGACGAGGTAGCCGAGGACAAAAAAGCCGATGATACTGGTCAGCAGCCGGGACTGGCTGCGGGTGGCGAGCAAGCGGCGCCAGCTTTGCCGGGCGTTGACGCACAGCAACAACCACAAGGCGGACGGCGGGGACTTGGTTGGCGGCACTGACACGCGGGCAACGTAACGGGAGTGGCGGCGCGGCGCAACTCCGGGTTGCAGGGGGGGGGCGGCAAGCGAGGGCCTGATCTTGCCAATTTGAGATGAATTGCCTAGTCTTTGGCAAGGTATGGTAACGAAAGCTCCCCATTACAACCGCCGCCGGTTTTTAAAGCGCCTGGGATTACTGGGCGCGGCGGGAGGTTTGGCGGGTGGTGGTTATGCGAAATGGGTGGAGCCACACTGGCTCACTATCCGGAAAATCAGGATGGGCACAGACACGCCGGTGCAGCGTCTGGCATTTTTCACAGATTTCCACTACAAGGGCGACCGGGCCTACGCGGAGGCCGTGGTCGCGGCGATTAACCGGGAGGCGCCGGATTTTGTATGTTTTGGCGGCGACCTGATGGAGAACCGGAAGTTTGTGCCGGAGGCCCTGGACATTTTGTCCGGCATCAAGGCTCCGCTTTATGGGGTGCCGGGGAACCATGATTATTGGAGCCGGGCGGATTTTGGTGCTTATCATAAAGTTTTTGCCGCCACGGGGGGAGCGTGGCTCATGGATGATTATCGCGACCTGGCGGAGGGCCGGATACGGCTCACGGGTCTGGCTTGCCGAAGGGATTTCTCGGTGCCGCTACCGCTCAAGCCGGGGGCGAAAAACGTGGTGTTGATGCATTATCCGGCCTGGGCCAAGTGCTTTGGGATCCAGCAAGCCGATTTGCTGCTCGCGGGTCATTCGCACGGGGGGCAGGTGCGGATTCCCGGGGTGGGGTCGCTGGTCGTGCCGCTTAACGTGGATGAATATGACATGGGGATGTTTCAGACTCCGGCGGGTCCGCTGTATGTGAATCCTGGCATCGGCTGGCTGCACCTGAATGTGCGGTTTAACTGCCGTCCGGAAGTGACCATTTTTGAAGTGTAAGCCAGGCGGGGGAGGCGGTCATGGTGGGCGGTGGCGGGGTAATTGGCGCTTGGCGGGGGGTGGGGATTTCGCTTACCCTGAACCTATGCGACCCGTGCGGGCACTGCTCATTTATTTGTCCGCTGTGTTTATTGGTGGGGCGTTGCTCGCGCCTTGGTTGTGGTGGCTGGCGCAGCTGGGCGGTCCGGCTTTCCCCAAAATGGCACACGCCCCGTTCCATCGCTTTGTGGACCGTTCCTTCCTGATGATTGCCCTGGCGGGTTTATGGCCGTTGCTGCGTGCCCTGGGGGCGATTTCCTGGCGGGAAATGGGGTTGATTTCACCGGTGGGCCAGTGGCGCCGGCTGGGGCTGGGGTTGTTGATTGGGTTCGGTTCGCTGGCCAGCGTGGCGGGGCTGGCGCTATTATTTCATGAACGCACATTTAACCACAGCCTGACCGCTGGGAAAATCATCGGGACGCTGGCCGGCGCGGCGGGGACGGCGGGGCTGGTGGCCACGCTGGAGGAAATTCTGTTTCGCGGGGGTGCTTTCGGCGGGTTACGGCGGGTGATTGGCTGGCCCAGGGCTTTGCTGGCGAGCAGTGCCATTTATGCCTTGGTGCATTTCCTGCAAAAGACAGAATTGGTGGGGCCGGTGCAGTGGGATTCCGGGCTGGTGCTGCTGGGGCCGATGCTGGCGGGATTTGGCGATCTGCACCAGTTGGTGCCGGGCTTTTTTAATCTGACACTGGCGGGTAGCTTGCTGGGCTGGGCCTATCAACGCACTGGGAACCTGTATTTTTCCATGGGCCTGCATGCGGGCTGGATCTTCTGGCTGAAATCTTATGGAGCCTTTACGGAGACAGTCTCGGCGGCCCCGAGTTGGTTCTGGGGCACGTCCAAACTGATTGATGGCTGGCTGGCGGGGGGGGTGCTGGCGGTCGTGCTCATCGGATTTAAATTATGGCCGGGGAATGGCACCCGGCGCCCACCCCTGGAGTTGTGAATCCTCAGTGGGCCAACCCGTTGCGTGACTGGTTTAAGGCCGGGCTGGCCTTGGTTTATCCGGAAGTGTGCCAGGTGTGCGGCGCGGCGCGGTCCACGGCGGTCGAGGGATTTGTCTGTGGTGCTTGCCAGCAGCAGGTGCGTCCAGTGGTGCCGCCATTTTGCCGGCGTTGCGGGCTGCCGTTTGCCGGGGCGTTGACGGGGGAATTTGACTGCGCGAACTGCCGGGATATGGAATTTCATTTTAAATCCGCACGGGCGGCCGTGATTTCGCAAGGTCTGGTGCGGGAGGTCATCCTCCGCTACAAGTACCAGCGTTCGCTGTGGTTCGAGCCTTTTCTCACGGGATGTTTGCTACGGACGGCCGTGCCCGAGCTGGCGGCCCGCCAGCCCGCCCTGGTGGTGCCGGTGCCCTTGCATCCGGTGAAGGAGCGGGAGCGGGAGTTTAACCAGGCTGCCCGGCTGGCCGCGCCGCTGGCGGCGGCCTTGGGAATCCCTTTGAACGCAACGCTGTTGCGACGTGTCTCATTCACCATGACCCAGACCCGGCTGACCCGTGCGGAGCGCGCCCAAAACATGGCGGGCGTGTTTGCGGTGCGGCCGGGCGCGCGGTTGAACGGGCAGGGGATTGTGCTGGTGGACGACGTTTTTACCACGGGAGCTACCACGAATGCCTGTGCGAAGGTCTTGCGGGCGGCCGGGGCGGGTCCGGTTTGGGTCTGGACAGTCGCCCGCGGGATTTAGTAAGATAAACGCTTACAAACTAGAATGGACACAACCTCATTCACGAAGAAAACGCTGGGACTGGAAACCATCGAGCCGGCGTTGACGCCACCGCTTTCGGCGATTACGCAATTGCCGAAGAAGCCCAAAATGAGCTCGGGCAAGTCCAAGACCCGCAAGCGGGAGATTCCCGAGGGGCTTTGGACGAAGTGTCCGAAGTGTTCCACCATGGTTTTTGACAAGGAATTGGACGAAAACCTCAAGGTGTGCCCGAAGTGCAACCACCATTTTCCGATTGGTTCCCGGGAACGCATTCATTCGCTGGTGGAAACCTGCACGTTTGAGGAAATGGACGCCCAAATGGCCAGCGTGGATGTGCTGGGTTTCAAAGGCGTGGCCACCTATGCCTCCAAACTGGCGGCTTACAAAAAGAATAATACGTTTCTCAAGGATGCGGTGGTTACCGGGCTGTGCCAGATTGGTGCGCACCGGGCGGCCTTGGGCGTGATGGATTTCGGTTTTTTGGGCGGGTCCATGGGGTCGGTGGTGGGGGAGAAATTGACGCGGTTGATTGAGCGGGCCACGGAGAAGGAGTTGCCGGTCATTATTATTTCCACGAGCGGCGGGGCGCGGATGTACGAGGGCATGTTCAGCCTGATGCAAATGGCGAAGACCTGCGCGGCCCTGGCGTACCATGCCAAAAAGCATTTACCTTACATCAGTGTGCTGACGCATCCAACCACTGCCGGGGTAATGGCGAGCTACGCCAGTGTGGGGGATTTGATCCTGGCTGAACCGGCGGCGATGATTGGGTTCGCCGGTCCGCGGGTGATCAAGGACACCACCCAGGCCGAATTGCCGCCGGGTTTTCAAACCGCCGAATTCCTGCTGGACCACGGGCTGATCGACGCGATCGTTTCGCGTCGGGAAATGAAGCAGCAACTGATTTCCTATTTGGATTACCTGACCCACCAAAAGCAGCAGGCGATTCGCAAGCAGGCGGGCTAATTCAGTTTCCCTGGTTGAAGGTGAGGCGTCCGGACCGGGTTATCACTGCATGATCCGGCTTCGCAAGGCGCTTCTGCCATGCGGGTTTCTCTTTATGCTTCCATTGGCAAAACCATTGGGCAGGGCGGAGCCTTGCTTGCATTGGCGCCCCACTGGCGAAGGGCATTTGCCGCCAGCCACACGGGTGGTAATCCATGCAGGCGGGTTGCCGTTTTCTTCAGGGATTTCTTCCCCTAAACTCCCGGTGAGCCAGTCCAAGCGCCCGGCCGACACAAAAAATTTTAAGAAATGAGCGGAAGTTTAGACAAAACCGCTTGGTGGTGACGCTTGGATAGGTGAAATCGCGTGAATAACGGTTCGGAACATGACATGGCAGACGAGAGCAGCTGGGAGCACTGGCTGGCCCGGCACACCCCGGCGTTGCTGCTGTTTGCCCGGCAGCAGGCGGACGGGGAGACGGATGCCCAGGACCTGGTGCAGGAGGCGGTGGTGGCGTCCTGGCAGCGGCAAAGCGGCGGGGTGCCGCCGCCGCTGGGATTGGTTTATGCGACGATCCGGCACCGGGCGATTGACTGGGCGCGGCGGAATGGCCGCCGGACAAACCGGGAGGCGGCGGTTCACCGGGACGGTCCGGAATGCTGGTGGGATGCCGGGGTGGATGACCGGGAACGGAGTCAATTGATCCAGAAAGCCCTGCGCACCCTGCCGGACATTTACCGCGAGGTTT
>CAIZWI010000288.1 GCA_903936645.1 uncultured Verrucomicrobia subdivision 3 bacterium | reverse complement strand
GGAGCATCGGCTGAGGGCTGCCAGCCCGCCATGTGAAAGCCCGGGGTGAAGCCCCGGGAACCGTGCCACCCCTTCCACGCCGCATCGCCAGCGCCAACGGCGCGCCCCATGCCAGCCTGGGTCAGAGTGCGCCATGCGAGCGCAGGCCCAAGTGCACCCACCAAAACCCTGATCTGGTAGGAAACGACGTAAGGAGTTTCTAATCAAACCCCCGCCCCGGCCTTTTCAAAATCTGAAATTTCCCATCTAAAATCCCCCACTCTTTGCCCCCTCCGCCTGTGACTGTTGCCGGTTCCATAATGCCGCCCGGGTGTGAGACAAATTTCAGGAAACCGCCCGGTCTGGCCGGGTAGCGCCGATGGTAAATCGGCTGTCTCGCCGGCTGGCAGCCGGCCTGTCCGCCGAAGTTGCCAGCCAACCTCCCTCCCGATCAAATGGTTAAAAAAACCGCTTTTGGCAGAAATTTGTCCCAAGCCCCCCTTCCTGCTACTTTTTCCCCTCACCGCAGTCAGGGCCGGGGTGCGGGGAAAAACGGTCAAACGGCTTCATGGGCCGGCCAAATCAATGACGTCGCCGGGTTAATCCTCGGATGTTAGCGGGAATTTTCGCTGCCTCTACCCCGGGGCAATTGGAACTTGGTCTTTGACAGTTTTCCTTTAACCTCCGGCCTCAGCAACCCGTCTGCCCTTGCAAACAACCATATTATGCTCAACCGCCTCACCCTCCTCCTCACCGCGCTGCTCACCCTCCTGGCACCAGCATCGCCCGCCGCCGATACCGGCTCCTCCCAATATTACGAGGTCCGCATTTATCACACCAAATCCGCCGAGCAACAGCAGCGCCTCAACGAGTACTGGCAAAATGCCGCGATTCCCGCTTATAACCGCCAGGGCATCCAACCCATTGGCGTGTTTACCGAACGCAGCGAAAGCCCCACCAATGGCATCTATGTGCTCATCCCCTGCGATTCCCTGGCCATTTTTGAAGCCATCCCCGGCAAGCTGGCCGCCGATGCCACCTATCAGGCGGCGGCCGCCGATTTTCTGGCCGCCGGCAAGGCCAATCCAGCGTATGAACGCTTTGAAAGCTCCCTCCTCGTGGCCTTCGACGGCATGAAACAACTCGTTGTCCCCCCGGCCGACCACCGGCCCAATATCTTTGAATTGCGCACCTATATGAGCCCGGGCGAAGCCAAAGGTCTGAATAAAATCCACATGTTCGAAAGCGGCGAAATCACCCTCATGAAAGAGCTTGGCCTCGCCCCGATCTTTTACGGCCGGAAATTGATTGGACCCAACCTGCCCTGCCTCATGTACCTGACCTGCGGGGAAACTCCCGAAGCCCATAGCCAGCACTGGAAAGCGTTCTCCGCCGCTCCCGTCTGGAAAGCCCTGCAAGCCGACCCTCAGTACAAGGATAACGTCTCCAGCATCATCAAAATCATGCTCCAGCGCACCCCGGCCTCCCAAATTTAAGGCCCAACTGGCTCCCCCAATATTGACCGCCCCCCGCCAACCACCGTGTGACAGCATTGTCCCCCCCTGCCCCTCCCAACGCGGTCAGCCGGGTCATTAAACAACGCCCAAAGGCCCAATTTCATAATCTTGCCTGCTCTTTAATAATTTTGCCCCAAACCCGGCGCCAAACCCGGCCCGCTCAGCTCGCGGGAGCCGCCGCTGCCTCCATTTGACAAAATCCCCCCGCCAGCATATACTCATCAAGAGAGTTGCTTCGACCAGGTGATTTCTCCGCCCCCCCGGTGAGCCCACGGGTTCGCCCCGGTGCGTTGGTCCGCCGCCGGTTCTTTGACATCCCAAAACCGACACCCTGAAAGTATATGCCCATTCGCCACCCCCGCGTGAAGCGCATCCGGGTACATCCACCTCCATCCGGTTTTTAAGAAAATAAAAACCCTCAGCCCAGCAGGAACTC
>CAIZWI010000287.1 GCA_903936645.1 uncultured Verrucomicrobia subdivision 3 bacterium | reverse complement strand
TCACCCACGCTTACCTCACGGCTAATGGCGTGAACTTCAATGTGGGCACCGGCACCAACATTACCGTGTCGCAGGCCTTTCAAGATAAGACCACAGGCGGCACCTTGACCAAATCCGGATTGGGCACCCTCTCGCTTTCCGGCGCGAGCACCTACACCGGTGTCACCACCGTCAAGGCGGGTGAGTTGACGGGCGTGACCGGCGGTTCCCTGGCCAATAGTGCCGTTTTGGTCACACCCGCTTCGGGCGTGGCCAGTGTGGGCGTGCTTTACACCGGTGGGAATGCCCAATGGACCTGTGGCAGCCTGAGCTTCAATGCCGGTGGCAGTGGCACCGGTCTGGAATTCGCCTTTGTCGCGCCGCCCAGCCCCACCACCGCGCCGCTCAATGTGGCGGGCAATTTAACTTTTGGCGTGACCCCCGCCGTCACCGTGAATGTGGCAAATGTGGGAGTTGGCACCTATCCCCTCATCGTGGTGGGCGGCACCGCCCCCTCGGCCGTGCCCGCTTTGAACTGGTCCCCCGCGGGCCGCCAAAGTGCCACCAGCGGCTCCCTCGCCTGGGGGGGTTCCGGCTTCGGCGCCAACACGCTCGTCCTGACCGTTACCAGCTCCCCCGAACCCCTCTTTTGGAGCAGCGCCAGCGCCCCGTGGGATGTCAACGATGCCACCAATCTGGTTTGGAAGTTCGGCGCGACGCCGACCGCCACTTATTATCAACAGGGCACCGGTCTATTGAACGATCAAGTGGTGTTTGCCGACACTTATATTGCGGCCAATCCCACCGTCACGCTCAACTCGACCGTTACCCCCGCCAGTGTGACCTTCAATAACTCCACCTACAGCTACACCCTTTCCGGCACCGCCGGCATCAGCGGCGCCACCGCCCTCACCAAGTCCGGCACCAGTGGGGTGACCCTTTCCACCCCCAATACTTACACCGGCGGCACCGTTATCAATGCGGGTGCCATCAACACCGGTGTGGGTGGCGGTCTGGGTAATGCCGGGGTCACGGTCGCCAGCGCGGCCACTTTGAATCTGACCGCCGGCGGGGTGACTTACAACGGCCTCAACGCCGGTATTAATGGCAGCGGGACCGTAAACATTACCACCGGCTCCGGTTCGGGGGCAGTTCTGGTGAATGGAACTAACGCTGGCTTTAATGGGATACTCAACGTGGGCCTCAACTCCACGGGCGGCAAAATCCAGCTAAATGGCCCCCTGGGTTCCGGGGCCACCGTGAACATCCTCAGCAACAGCACGGTTTATGTGAGTGGTTCAACGCAAACCTGCGCCCTGGTCCTGAATGGTGGCATCACGGGCGAAGCCTTGGGTCAGGCGCGGATTGAGGCCAACGCGGTCTGGGCCGGTCCCGTTACCATCGCTGCGCCGGTCATCGGAGCCACCAACGGCACCCTCGGCGCCAACTCCGGCACCGGTTTTGTCACCGGCCCCATTGGCCAGACCAACGGTGTCCAGTCCCTCATCAAAATTGGCGGCGGCGCGGATGTCCTGTCCGGCACCAATACCTACACCGGTCCCACCGTCGTCAATCAAGGCACCCTCACCCTCTTGGGCAACCAGACGCTGGCCACCGGCGGTTACCTCGTGAGCACCAACAACCTCAATGGGGGCACGCTCAACCTCGGCAGCACCACCCAGTCCGCGCCCACCATCGCTCTCGTTGCCGCCGGCCAGACCGTGCAAGTGGGCAATACGGTGGCGGGCGGCACCAGTTTCAGCACCATCAATCTTGCCGCCGCCAGCAACTTTGCCACCACCGTAACCAACAACGGCACGCTGTGGTGCGGACGTGATTCCGGCTTTACGGTCGGCACCAATGCCACCTGGATTCAAAATGGCGACCTCACCGTTGAGGAGCAAGGCGGTTACGTGGCCAACTATACCATCTCGGCGGGGGGCACGTTTGTCTATGCTGGACCAGACCCCATCAATGCCACCGTCGGCGGTTCGGCGCAGGATAACATGATCATCGCCGGCACCCTGCTTACGGCCCAAGGGTTCACGTTTAATGACCTGGGCACCTCCTATCCGCAACTGACCCTGAGTTCGGGCGGGGTGATCGCCCTGTCGGCCAATATCCCGCAATTTATCACCACCACGGGCAGTGGTACCTCCGGCCGGTTTTTGGTGGGCACCAATGGCGTCTTCAATACTGCCGGGTACAGCACCGCCGTCGGATTGCCGTTGGGCAACGTTGCCAGTCAGACGGGCTCCCTCGTCAAATCCGGCGCGGGCACACTCGAATTGGACGCCCTCAATACTTACACCGGCCCCACCACGGTCAGCGGTGGCACTCTGCTGTTGGGGGCTTCGGCCGTCTTGAACTCTGGCACCATCATTTTGACCAACAACGCCACCCTCGATGTTTCCGCCCAGGGCACTTACTCGCTCGCGCCCACCAATATCCTCGCGGGCAGCGGCACCATCAACGGTAGTGTGGCCGACAGCACCGGCACCCAGTTCTATCCCGGTGGCAGTGGCCCGATTGGCACCTTGAACTTCAATGCCAACCTGACATTGGCGGGTGGCGACACCCTGAATTTTGACTTCAGCAATGGCGGCAGCAATGATGTGGTGATCGTCGGCGGTGCCCTGGTCTTGAATGGCACCACCACCCTCAACCTCGCGAAATGGCCCCTGACCAGTGGCTTTAAAGTCGGCAGCTATGTGTTGTTGCAAGTTACCAATGGGATCGGCGGGAACGGCAGCTTTGTGCTGTTCAATGCACCCGGCCGGCAGAATTGCAACCTGGTCACCAACACCGTTGGCTCCGTCCAGCAAGTGGTCCTCACCGTGGGCAACTCCGGCGCCCCGGCCAGCCTCACCTGGGCCGGCGGGCAGAATAATAACGCGTGGGATACGCAGACCACCCCCAACTGGCTCAACTCCGGCAGTACGGATTATTTCTTCTCCGGCGACTCCGTTACCTTTGGCAATGTTCCTGCTGCCAATGCGCAGGTGAATGTCGCCGGGCCCGCCGTGGCCCCCGGCCCGATGGTCTTCACCGGCACCAATAACTATCTGGTGGAAAGCATTGGCGGCTACCTTACCGGGATCGCCAGTCTTACTCAAAATGGCCCCGGCACCGTCACCCTCGCCACCGCCAATGATTATTCCGGGGGCACCGTGATCAATGGCGGATCCCTGATATTGGGCGATGGCACCGCCAACAATGGCTCGATTCTGGGCAACATCACCGATAATGGAACCCTGGCGGTGGCCAATCCCAACGACCAAACGCTCGCGAACAACATCAGTGGGTCGGGCGCGGTTTTCGCCGCCGGCCCCGGTGTCCTCACCCTCACCGGCAACAACAGCTACACCGGCGGGACCCTCGTCAATAGCAACACCACCCTCGTGGCCATGGCCCCGGGAGCGCTCGGCTTGCCCCTCACCAACAATCTGATTTCGGTGGCGACCAACGGCGTCTTGAACCTGCATTCAGCGGGTAATTTCACCCTCACGAATCTCGTCACCGGCAGCGGCGCGCTGGTGCAGGACGGGGCGAGTGGGACCACCCTCCTGAATTCCAATGGTTTCTCCGGCGGTGTCACGATTGAACTCGGGGCTCTCATCGTCGGTAACAGCAATGCCGTGGGCACGGGTCCCATTCTCATTGACAACCAGGGGGCCGGCGCGGGCGCATACGCCCAATTGTTCCTCAAAAACGGTGTGACCCTTACCAATGCCATCACGCTCGGCACTGCCTCATCCTATTATCAAGGGCTATTGATGGTGGATGCCGGCGGCTATGCCTTTGGCGGGGCCAATGCGAGTGGGACCGGCACCGACACCAATGGCGCCACCTTCGCCGGCCCCATCACTTACGCTCCGGGCACGGTCGGCCACGGGGGCCAGTTCTGTGGTCCCATCAATGGTAATAACTGGCTCTTTATCACCGGCCCCGTGACCAATACCGGCGGGTCGGTGGTCGTGCGGAACGGCCGGGTGCAGTTTAGCGGCGCGGGCGACTATGCCGGGCTGACGGTGGCCGCGGGTCTCACCTCCCTCGGTGCCAATAATGGCGTGTGCACCAATGCCGCTTTGGGCATCGCCGCCTCGGCCAATGCCACGTTTGATTTGCGCGGCTTCAACCAGTCCTTTACGGAGCTGAGCAGCAGCGCCAGCTATACGGCCATCATTACCAACAGCTCCTCCCTCCCCGCCACCCTGGCCTTTACACCCACCAGTTCCACGTATGGTGGCTCCATTGGCGGCAACATCCATCTGGTGGTCAATGGCAGCGGCAGCCTCAACCTGACGGCCACCAATCCCTACACTGGCAATACCATCATCAATGGCGGCATCCTCGAACTGGCCTACCCGCAATTCGCCACCAATTCGACCGTCTCCATCGCCAGCGGCGCCACGCTGCAATTGGATAACCTCACCACCAATCTGGTGGGCAGCCTCGTCATCGCCGGGGTCACCCAGCCGGCCGGGGTTTACAACAGCGACAGCACGCCGGCGATTACCGGTTCGGGCAGTTTGATCGTGGCCTCCAGCGGTCCGGGCAAATTCACCAACCCCACCGGCATTACCAGCATTAACCTGGGCACTGGCATCCTCACGCTCACCGCCACCAACGGCCAGGCCGGTTGTGCATATTACCTGCTCACCAGCACCAATGTGGCTGCCCCCGTCAACCAATGGACCGTTGTGGCCACCAATGTCTTGAAGGCGGCCGGGCCTTACACGTTTGTGGGCACCAACGTGTTTATTCCGGCGGCGGCGCAGCAGTATTTCATGCTGAGCAACACCAACTATAATCACTAACCCCCGGCGCAGCCTTGGCCTGGTTTCGGGCCCGGCTGGAACCCGCCAGGGGTGTGGTACCCAATTGGCCCGTGGCAGCGAGTTTTGCCACGGGCCAACATTTTTGAGTCTTAAAATGATGCTGAACCCGCCATGTCTACTGCCCCACACCAGCGGCCCGGGTCGGCTACGGAGGGCGTGGCTCATGGCCCTGCGCATGACTGTCACTCCGCTGGGTGGAGCCGCTTGAGTTCTGCTCCCCGCCAACGTATGCGCTGCCGCCTCCCTCCTCCCGTTGCTGTCCTCCGGCTGGCCTTGATCTGTCTGGCCGCTCTTCCGACTGGGCTGGTCCAGGCGGCCAACTGGGCCTGGGCGAGCACCCCCGCTTCCGCCAATTGGGCCGGAACCAACTGGACCAGCGGTGCCGTTCCGGGCAGTGCCACGGGCACCCCCGCCCCGGGTGACCAGCTTTATTTCGGCAGTTCCAGCCAGATAAATCTCACCAATGATGACCTGGGATTTGCTTTTGGGGGGCTCACCTTCCTCAGTGGCGGCAGTGCCTTTACCCTGGCGGGCAATGGTTTTACTCTGAACGGCGGTCTGACCAACAACAGCGCCGCCAGCCTGGTGATTAACAATGCCCTGGGTGGTCCGGCCGGCCTGATCCAGTCCGGGACTGGCAACCTGCAACTCGCCGGTCCCAACACCTTCAGTGGCGGCCTCACCGTTAATAGCGGCAGTCTCACCCTGTTGGGCAACCAAAGTGGCGCCCCGGGTGGCTGGCTCATTGGCACGAATAACGGTGCGAGCGCCAGCATGAATGTGGGCTCTGCCAGCCAGTCGGCGCCCACCCTGGCCAGCGTGGCCGCCGGTCAACTGGTGCAAGTGGGCGGTACCGGCGGCAATGTCGGTTATGAAACCCTGACGGTGGCCGGCGCCTCCGGCCAGCCCACCCTGGTGACCAATAATGGCAGTTTGTGGTGCGGCCGCAATTCCGCCACCACCCTGGGGGCCAATGCTACTTGGCTCCAAAACGGACCGTTGACCATTGCCGGCGTCGGCGGCTACGGTGCCGGGCTCAATGTGGCCGCCGGCGGGACCTTGCTTTATAATAACCCCAATGCCCTCCAGCTCATTCCCGGCAACAATGCCAATGGCGCCGGCACCTTGCTGGTGAATGGCGGCACGGTCGTCACCCTGGCCGGCTTCAACTACCAGACCGGTGCGGGTGCCAGTGGTCAGGTGATTCTGCAAAATGGCGGTTCGCTGGTGCTGGGGGCCAGCCTCCCGGCCTTGGCCTCCGGTGCGGCCTCCGGGCATTTTTGGTTGGGAACCAATGCCGTGATCAACCCGGCTGGGTTCAGCACCACCCTGGGCTTTCCCCTCGCCAATGCGTCCGGCCAGACCGGGTCGCTCATCCTCACCGGTGGCGGCACGTTAACCCTGACCGGCACCAACACCTTCACCGGCCCCACCACCCTCGCCGGCGGCACGCTGGCGCTCACCGGCGGCGGTTCGCTCGCCACCAGTGCGGCCCTGACTGTCCTCGCCGGCTCGCTCCTGGATGTTTCCGGCGTCACCGGTGGCTGGCAACTGGCGTCCGGCCAGACCTTGAGCGGCAATGGCGCGGTCAGCGGACCGGTGACTCTCGCCGCCGGGGCCACGCTCCAACCCGGTCTGGGCGGCAGCGACACCGGGAGCTTGCAACTGAATAGCCCTCTGGCGCTCGGCGGCACCACCTGGATCGCGATCAACCGCACCAACTCCCCCAACGCCGCCAAGCTCACCGGGATCACCGCGTTAAGCGCGGGCGGCACCCTGGTGGTCACCAACACCGGCTCCGCCCTGCAAGCCGGCGATTTGTTCGTCCTCTTTAATGCCGCCAGTTGCAGCGGCACCTTCGCCAATGTGATTCTGCCCCCCTTGAACCCCAACCAGGTGTGGAACACCAATAATCTCTACCTGCACGGCTGGCTCGCCGTGCAAAGCGGCACCAACTACAGCGCCCTGAACCTGAATCCGTCCACCAGCTACCAGACGATTACCGGCATTGGAGGCAACCTGGCCGGCGGGGAGCAGTTGGCGTTGTATAATGCCAGCACCAACTTGTTGAACAACGCGTTTTCGCCGGCCGGATTGAATCTCAGTTTTCTGCGGATTGATAATCCGTACGGCCAGACGGAACCGGCTTTTGACGGCTTGCTCAAGGCCAATAACACCGTCATCGCGGCGTTCCGGGCGCTCCAGCCCCATGGTAAAATCATGATGACCGCGTGGTCGCCGCCCGGTGCGTTGAAAAGCACCGGCAGCGCCTTCAAGGGCACCCTGGCCAAGGATGCCCAGGGTAAATTTGACTACGCTAATTTTGCCAATTGGTGGGTCGCTTCCCTGAAATACTGGCAGAGCAACTCCTCCCTGCCGGATTATGTGTCCATTCAAAATGAGCCCGACTGGTTTCCCACCAGTGGCACCAACAATGCCTGGCAGGCCGGCTGCGAGTTGACCGCCACCGAGGGCACCTACGCGGGCTATCCCCAGGCCTTCGCCGCCGTCACCAATGCGTTTCTGGCCGGTGGCTTGAGCAGTGTGCGCCTCATCGGGCCGGACACTTCGGGCACCAGCGGCAATATCATTCCCACCTACCTGAACCAGTTGCCCGCCGGCGCGATCTCGGTCGCCCATCATCCCTATGGCAATAATATCTCCACCACCGGCGCCGGCCTCTTGACCACCCTCAATGCCCAGTATCCCTGGGCCTCCCATCTCAAATTTCTCGACGAATATGACGGCGACAAGTGGGCCACCAATTATCCTGCCTGGCTGGGCCTCGCCGTCACCCTGCACAATGTTTTTGCCCTCGAGCACGCCAACGCTTATCTGGTCTGGAGCATTTTCTACGGCTTGGTGTATAATCCCAATGGCCAGCCCGCCTCGGATAACTATTATGCCGTTGGCCATTACAGTAAATTTATTAATCCCGGCGACTGGCAGGTGGGCGTCAGTGTTGCGGATACCAACGTTCTCGCCGAGTTGTACCGCCACCATGCCGGCCCCGGCGCCACCGACCGGCTCACGCTCATTTTGATCAATACCGGCCCCTATTACAGTTATCCCGTCATTAACACCGCCACCAATTGGGCCGGCGACCCCGCCCAGCGTTCTTGGAAAGTCTGGCAGACCGCCAATGTGGGCACCCAGCAATGGCGCCTCCAGCTCCTGGTAAACACCAACGGCCCCAGCCTCACCACCAATGTCAGCCTCACCCTGCCACCCTATTCCCTCACCACCGCCGTGATCAATTCCGGCATCGCCTCCAACCCCACCAACCTCGCCTGGTCCGTAAGCTCAAATAGTCTGAACCTGGCCTGGCCGGAGGATCACGTGGGCTGGATCTTGCAGTCCCAAACCAATGCCCTGGCGGCGGGCTTGGGTTCCCCATGGGGGGATGTCACCAATAGCCAGTTCGGCAATCAAGCCGTCATCCCCCTCAACCCCAAAAATCCGGCGGTTTATTTTCGCCTGCGCCATCCGTAAACTCGGTTCACCCTGAAACTATGCCTGTACCACCCAGCCTTCGAAGCACCCCGTTTTTTTTACTCGTCGCCTGCCTGCCCTGGCTGGCTTTAACCGGGCCGGCCGCCGCCGCCCCCGCTTGGGTCGAATTGCCGTCCGCCCGCATCCAGACCATTGCGGGCTGGTTGACCGCCCAGCCTGCGGGCTTCGGTCAGCCCTGCGCTGACCGTGCCTTCTGGCAATCCCCGGCCACCCTGGACCGCTGCGGCAACGCCCTGACCGTTGCCAATCGATTGTTGGGCGAAACCTTTCCCCCCTGGAGTGATGACCTGTACCTGGATTTTTCCCGGACCGGCCAGCGTCCGCCCGGGGAAAAAATGCTCGCCGCCCGCAAGGCCTGGCTCCAACCCTTGGTGCTCGCGGAGTGCCTCGAAAACCAGGGCCGGTTCCGGCCCCTCCTCAATCAGGTGCTGCATGCCTTTGCCACCGAACCCACCTGGACCCTCCCCGCCCATGACGTGAGCCTCAGCAGCTTTCATCGCCAGAGTTACTTTGTGGATTTGGGGGCCGCCTCCTTTGGGGCCGATCTCGCCGAGGCCCTCTATCTGCTCGGTGACCGGCTGGATCCCGCGGTGCGCCAGGAACTGCAAGCGGCGCTCGCGGAACGAATTTTTAACCCCATTCGTCACAGCCTGGCCACGGGCGAGGGCACCTACTGGCTCGGCAGCCGCACCGCGCGGGTGCAAAACAATTGGAATGCCGTCTGTCTCGCCGGCGTCGTCGGCGCGGCTTGCGCCGTGCTGCCCGACCGCGCGGATCGGGCCTTGTTCGTGGCCGCCGGCGAGCATTACTCGACTTATTTTGTGAATGGCCTGGAGGCGGACGGTTACTGTGAGGAAGGCCCGGGTTACTGGGCGTTTGGCTTTGGTCATTACGCCATGCTCCGCTCAACCCTGCTGGCCGCCACCGGTGGCCGCCTGGAATTGTTTGACACCGTCAAAAAGCGGCAGATCGCCGCCTATGGCTTTCGGATTCAACTGGCCAGTCACCGGGTGCCCCCTTTTGAAGACTGCCGGTTTGGCGTGCTGGCGGACCCGGATGTGA